>CAXTJC010000215.1:0-5952 GCA_964244225.1 uncultured Acidobacteriaceae bacterium | reverse complement strand
GCCAGAGCACGCCGCAGGGGCAGACACCGCCGCCGCCGACGGTCAAAGCGACCTCTCCCGGTGCTGTACAGGCACCCCATCCTGCCGCAGCAACGCAGGTGCTTCCGCCACCAAAAGACTTCGATCTGCAGGCACGAGACGCCGCGGTCCTCAGCCATCTCAATGCTGTGGTTCGTGTCTTTCGCCTGGCTGTCGCGCCCATCCAGAAGGTCGGCGAACCGAGCGATCTACTCTATCGCGACCAGGCGCTTGCGCAATCCATAGAGGTCGCGGATTTGGCCTTTCAATCCAGCCGCGCGGAGGCCGCTCTGCTTGCGGCCTTTGCCAAGCAAAATGGCGCCCAACCCGTGGCGCCGGCGGAGGGCGAAGCCCAGAAACTGCAGACGGTTCGCGCCGGCATCACCCAGCGGCTGGCTGACCTTAAGACGCAACTGCAAGCGATCAACCAGCGCCTTCAGGCCGCAAAACCTAAACAGCGAGCCGCGCTCCAACAGCAGCAGGAGGAGACCGAGGGTGGCATCGAGCTCTACCAGGCCATGTCCGACTCCATGCGCAAGATTACGGAGACCTCCGACACGGAAGCGAACGGAGGGCTCTCCGGCGATATCGATCGCCTGCAGCGCAGCGTTCCCGAGCTCGTCGCCGGCAAGGGAAAGGCCGTCGTTCCCGCATCGCTCGAGAATCTGAGTGCCGCCCGCTCCTCCGGTGTGAGTACGCAGGCCGTTGTGCTCTTTCAGCTGCTCGCCACACGGCATTCGATCGATTCCTGGGTAGCCGAATCCGACAGCCTTCACGATCAGGCGATGACCCTTCGTCAGCCGCTCACGCAGCTCGTGCGCTATGTCATCGCAAGCAGCCAGGCACTGGCTCAGGAGACCGAAGATCAGAATGGGGCTGCCATCAACGCGAGCGCCTCCGCCAAGGCGGCACAGAGCGCGGTCGATATGCAGGAGGTACACCGCCGCTATGCGGTTGTCACATCGACCTTCAATACGCTCTCGTCCGCCCTTGTGCCGCTCTCGCAGGAGATCATCACACTCGAGCAGAGCCGGGCCAATCTGCTGGCATGGCGCGCGGTTGTCGACTCCGAATATCGCGCGGTCCTTCGCCAGCTGCTGCTCAAGGTTCTCGGAATTGCCATCGCGCTCGGAGTTCTGTTCCTTCTCAGCAACCTGTGGCAGCGGGCAACGACCCGCTACGTGCAGGATATCCGCCGCCGCCGGCAGTTAATCGTCACGCGCCGCGTCGTCATCGGCTTCCTGAGCGGCCTGATTGTGATCTTCGGCTTCGTCACGCAGTTCAACTCTCTGGCCACATTCGCGGGCTTCATCACGGCCGGCATCGCCGTTGGTCTGCAGACAATCCTGCTTTCGGTCGCGGCCTACTTCTTCATCGTCGGCCGCTTCGGTGTGCGCGTTGGCGATCGCATCACCGTGGCGGGGGTCACAGGCGACGTCATCGACGTAGGCCTGGTGCGCTTCTACATGATGGAGCTCGCCGGCAGCGGCACCGAGCTGCAGCCGACCGGCCGCATCGCCGTCTTTGCCAATTCCGTCCTCTTCCAGTCCGGAACGCCTCTCTACCGGCAGATGCCGGGCGCGGAGTACGGCTGGCATGAGCTTTCAGTCAAGCTGGCGCTCACGGCCAGCTACACACAGGCGTCGGACCGCCTGACCAAGCTGGTAGAGGGCATCTACGAGACCTACAAACTACGCATCGACAGCCAGCACCGGCAGGTAGAGACATGGATGGACTCGCCCATTCCCGCACCCGCCATCGACTCGCACGTGCAGCTCGTCGAGGGCGGCCTGCAGCTCTACATTCGCTATCCGGTGGAGCTGCGACAAGGCTCACGGATCGACCAGGAGATCACGCAATCGGTCATCACGCTCATCGAATCCGACGCCGAGGTGAAGAGTGCGGTCACGGCCGCGCCAACTATTCGTGCCTTGATGAAGTCCTGATCCTTCCGGGAGTAATCAGCCGATGCCCAGCTTCGACCACAGTGCGTCAACCTTGGCCTTCACCTCGGCCGGCATCGCCAGCATCTGCGGCCATGGCCGGTTAAATCCTTCCGCCGCCCACTTCCGCGTGGCATCGACGCCCATCTTCGAGCCGTAGTTGGGCAGCCGGCTGGCATGGTCGAGCGAGTCGACCGGCCCCAGCGTGAACTGGATATCGCGCTCCGGATCGATGTTGTTCGCCGTGCGCAGCGTGACCTCGGCCAGATCGTGCACGTCGCAATCCTCGTCGACGACGATGATGCACTTGGTGAACATCGCCTGGCCCAGCGCCCAGATGCCGCTCATCACCTTGCGCGCATGGCCCGCATAGGACTTCCGGATCGACACAATCATCAGGTTGTGGAACACGCCCGCCGGCGGAAGATTGACATCGACGATCTCCGGCAGTGTCAGCTGCATCAGCGGCAGGAAGATTCGTTCCACCGCCTTGCCCATCCACGCATCCTCCATCGGCGGCTTGCCTACGACCGTGGCCGTGTAGATAGGCTGCTTGCGATGCGTGATGCACGTCAGGTGAAAGACCGGGTAGTCGTCCGGCATGGTGTAGAAGCCGGTGTGATCGCCGAAGGGCCCCTCGGAGCGCAGCTCGGCCAGATCCACATAGCCCTCGAGGATGTACTCGGCGTGCGCCGGAACCTCAAGCGCGACGGTCTCCGCCTTGACCAGCTCAACGGGCTTGCCGCGCAGGAACCCCGCGATCAGGTACTCCTCGACCTCAGGCGGCGCGGGCACGATGGCGGAGAACGTCGTCGCCGGATCGGTTCCGATCGCGACCGCGACCTCCAGCCGATTGTTGCGGATGGCAGAGATTGTGTGCTGCGCCAGCCCCGTCGGCAGCCCTGCATTCTGCGCCATCGTCACGCCGCCGCCAGTCATCGCCATCAGGTCCACTGCCTCGGCCGATGTGCCTACGCTTGCCCGCATTCGGTCGCGCATCTGCTCCGCGGCAACCTTCTGCCGCTGCCAGTGCATGCCCGTAGTCTGGCCGTCGTAGACCTGCATGCGGTACATGCCCACGTTCCGCTTGCCGGACCGGGCGTCTCGCGTAATCACGCAGGGCAACGTGATATAGGGGCCACCGTCCCCAGGCCACGTTGTGAGCACCGGCAGCTTGCGCAGGTCCACATCGGAGCCACGCAGGATGACCTGCTTGCACGGAGCCTCCTTGGCAGGAATCACCTTTGGAAAGAAGCTGCCGACCTCCGCCAGCTTTGGCAGCAGCTTCAACTTATCGAGCAGGCTGACAGGAGTCTCGGGATGAATCAGCGCGCGAATACGGCCGGCAATATCGTCGAAGGAGTCCGCATCGACGGCCAGTTTCATGCGTGCCTCAGACCCGAACTGATTCATCAGCACGCGCGCGCCAGGGTATCCGGCCACATTTTCAAAGAGCAGCGCCGGTCCGCCCCACGGCCTTCCACCGCGTTCAAGCTTTGCGGTACGATCTGCAATCTCCGCCATCTCCAGATATGGAGAGACCGGCGAGCTGATGCGCTTCAACTCCTTCACCCGATCCAGACGGGCGATCCATTCACGAAGATCCGTATACGGCACGACACAGCTCCTTCAGCGTTCTTCCCAATCGTACTGCGCTGAGCGGAGCAGCCCGACACGCGCTACACCTTGAGAAAGATACGCTTCCGCCAAAGCAACAGATTCGGCAGAAAGCACAGTGCGACGTAACAGAGCGCGAAGGCGAGCGACGTGTTGTTGGTGGATTGACCGCGAGCGAAAAGGTGCTGGTAGATCCATCCCCAGAGTGAAACCGGGCGGCCGCCAGTCGCCGCTGGATCGTTGATATGCATTAGGCCGCCTGCCTCGATCAGCAGCTCGGAGACCGCATAGGCAGTGATGGCATTGGAGCCGAAGACCAGCCACGGCCAGAGAGCTGCGCGAAAGACCCTGGATCGCCGCTCCAGCCGCAAATAGTCGATCAACCCGTAACAGACGGAGAGCCCGAGCAGGCTGAATCCGGCCGCCGCAAAGACATACGAGCTTGTCCAGAGCTTCTTGTTGATTGGGAATGCCGCATCCCATGTGAAGCCGATACCGAGGCAGACGACGCATGCGATGACAAGCCCCGCCAGGGTTCTACCCGGCGTCTGAACCGCCTCGTCTGTCTTCGCACTCGCTACGCGCTCCACCTCGTTCGCGGGCAGCGCCAGATCGAGACTCCCCTGGTGCTTCACTGCTGTCGAGCGGCGCAGCCAGAGACCCGCCAGCGCACCGAACAGCGCCGTTGCGATCGCAGGCAAGGTGCTGAGGAGACCCTCAGGATCACGCGTTCCCTCATACAGGCGGCCGGTATGGAAGACAGTCTGCGTGAAGGCGTTGACTCCGCGATCGATATACGCCGTGAGGTTTCTGTCTGGGTCAAGCAGAGGGATGTCGTGGGTGGGAACGCCCAGTCCGGGGATCGGAACAAAGCGCATCAGGAGCCAGTAACTCATCAGAAGCGTGACCGCCAGTGAGAGCAAAACCGCCGCCCGGCGCGTCACCAGGCAGAGCAGCCCCACTATCAGGTAGCAGACAGCGATGCGCGTGAGAACGCCGTAGATCCGGAGCTGCGTGAGATGGAACAGGGGGAAGAGCGCGATGAAAAAGTCGATGAGAATAATCGTGATCGCGCGCCGTACGATGTTGCGGGCCAGAGCCGCGCGGGAGTCTCCTCGCGCGATGCGATTCGCGAGCGAGAAGATGATGGACGCGCCAACCAGAAAGAGAAATGTCGGAAAGACGAGATCCGTCAGCGTGAGCCCACTCCATTGCGCGTGCTCGAGTTGCGCGTAGGTATGGCGGCCATCCCCCGGATCGTTGACCAGGATCATCAGCGCAATTGTGAGGCCGCGAAGGATGTCGACCGACAGGATGCGGTTCGGCGCCGCGTGTGTAACGGGAAGGGTGGCAGGCATGGCAACCATCATCGCTCAAGATTGCGATTTTGCGCAGCACTTTTGCTTAGGCTTTTGTCTTTCCCTTGTCTAACAACAGTCGCCGTGATCGGGCAGATACCTAGCTTGCGAGAACTGTGCTCGCGTGTGTCGACAGCTCAACCGGCGCCACATACTCCTCAAGCGGAAATCCCGCATCGCGCCATCGCTCGAAGCCACCTCGGAGCGGGCGGACACGATGTACGCCGAGGCGCAGCAGCTGCTTGGCGACGCGGGCGCTCGTCTCCTCGCTGGGACAGGTGCAGTAGAGAATCACATCGCGATCTCTTGGAATCATCTCGCTGTGCGCGGCTATCTCGCTCGGACTGATGCGTATTGCACCCGGGAGAACCCTCGGGTCCGGCAGATAGTCCAGCGGATGACGCAGATCAACGATGAAGGGCGCGATGTTTCCTTGCGCCGCGGCCGTGTCCAGCATGCGCTTCAGATCCTCGGGTTCGAGTCTCAGCTCGCGAATCTCCAAAAGAAATCGCCGGTTCTTCCAGACCCTGTAGACCATGAGCGAGAGAACCAGCAGCACGACGATGGCAAAGGCGAAGTGGCTGATGATCCTAAAGAATCGCTCACTTTTCAGTGCGATGTCACCGAAGAAGCGGCCCGCGAGCAGATAGGTCTCCGCCCATAAAACCGAGCCCGCTAGATCCCATAAAACGAAGCGGCTATAGGGCATTCCGGACTGTCCGGAGATCGGCGCCGCCAGAGTCGACAACCCCGGAACGAACTTTGCAAAGAGCAACGTGACTGGCCCGCGCCGTGTGAAATAGTCCTCTGTCTTTGCAACGCAGGTCGACGCCTCCAGCGAAAACCGGCACAGCAACCGAAGCACCGCACCGCCATACCGGCGACCCATCAGAAACCAGAGACTGTCCGCAACCAGACACGCAAGCACCACGTCGGCAAGAGCATAGGACGCATGAACTCGGTGTGTCGCGGAGAGAGTTCCAGCGGTGAGCAAGACCGGGATCGATGGAATCGGC
>CAXTJC010000214.1:0-5958 GCA_964244225.1 uncultured Acidobacteriaceae bacterium | reverse complement strand
ACCAGACTGGGTGCGACACGCGATCCAGCGAGCGGTCTGTATGGAAAACAGGCGGCGTACTTCGACCAGAACCTGGCTCTGTTCGCAACAGGCTGGACCGAGCAGCGGTACCACTTCGACCGCGGCGGCAAGCTGATCGTGGCATGGCGATGAGAGTGCTTACGGCCCGCCTTGAGGGAGTGCAACTTTGGGTGTAGATCCAGGTGATTCCGGTAGATAAAGCGGTACAAACTTCTGCAAACGCGGTAAGCTTCGTGAAGTAAAAGCGCACTGTTCCACTCCTATAACGATGCACTCGCAGTTGCTGAACGGACTCGAAGATCTATGAAGAGAAAACCAGCATCCCGAACGCTTCTCGCCGCACTTCTCGGCAGCTCGCTTGCGGTCGCTCCGATATGTCTTCCGGCTGCCGCACAGGTGGGGCAATCGGCGACGCAGGTGCTTCTGGACAAGGCGCACACGCTTGAGGTCAAGGGCCGAATGGATATGGCGGCGCAGACCTGGCAGCAGGTGTTGCTCTCGGACCCGAACAACACGGAGGCACTGAGCGGTCTGGCGCGCGCGGCCAAGCTGAGCGGAAACGGACAGCTCTCGGCAAGTTATCTGGAGCGGCTGCGGGCCATCAATCCGAACGACCCTGGCATCCTGCGGGCGGAGAAGGTTGCGACCGACGACACGCGCAGCGCGCAGCTGCAGCAGGCCGGCAAGTATGCGGAGGCGGGCCAGTACGCGCAGGCTATGGGCATCTACCGCAAGGTCTTTGGCGAGACGCCGCCGCCAGGAGACTGGGCGTTGGCATATTACGAGACCGAAGCGGCTACGGAGGCCGGCCGGCCGCACGCCGTCTCCGGCCTGCATGCGCTGGTCGAGCACTACCCCACAGACTCGCGCTATCAGATCGCGCTCGGCCGCATCCTCACCTACAACCCCAAGACGCGTGCCGAAGGCCGGAGATATCTGGAGAAGCACCCCAGCAGCCAGCCGGCGATGGACGCTCTGCGGCAGTCGCTGGTGTGGGACTCGGCAAACCCTGCCTCAGCAAGTGAAATCCGCGCGTATCTCGCGAAGCACAACGATGCACAATTAGCTACGGCCCTGCGGAATCAGCCGAAGATCGCTCCAAAGCCGGCCGCAGGACGTGAAGCCGATGTCCCGGCTCCGGACAGCCCCGCTCTTATTGAAAGTCGAGCACGCGGACAGGAGGTTGAGGGCGCTTACAAGGCACTCAACGCAAAGCAGCTGGAGGAGGCGGAGACACGCTTTAAGGCGATCCTCGCGACTGATCCCGAGAACGCTCGGGCGCTGGCGGGCCTGGGCTACATCCGCATGCAGCAGTCGAACTTCGGAGCGGCGATCAGCTTTCTCGACCAGGCCAAGCAGAACGGCGCGAAGGATGCCGGTCTCGATCCGGCACTGACGACCGCCCGCTTTTGGTTCACCATGGGCGAAGCATCCACGTCTCTGAATGAGAACGATCTGACGACCGCGGAGCAGCAGTACCAGGCTGCTTTGGCGATGCGGCCGAACAGCCCAGAGGCACTGGAGGGGCTTGGTGGAACGCTGCTGAAGGCGCAGCAGTCGGATGCGGCGACGCAGGTGTTTGAACAGCTGGTGAAGCTTAAGCCGAACGCGCCGGGTGGCTGGCGCGGGCTCTTCCAGAGCTACTACAGCGCGGGGAACTCTCCGCAGGCCTTGCTGACGGAGCGCCGCATTCCGGCGGCCGTGCATGCGCAGCTGATGCGCGACCCCGACTTCCTGCGGAACCTGGCCTCAGCGTACTCCGCCGTTGGGCGTGATGCGGATGCGCAGCGGGTGCTTCGCAGTGCGCTCGACCTGCCGTTTCCGGCCGATGCAAGCCGGCTGAAGATTGAGACGCAGCTACAGTTTGCGGCGCTGCTGCAGCAGGCGAACCACGTTGATCAGGCGGCTGGCCTCTACCGGCAGGTGCTTGCCGCCGATATGTCAAATACGGGCGCGTGGCAGGGCCTGGTGCGCGCGGAGCATGCGATGAAGAGCGACGAGCAGGCGCTGCAGATGCTGCAGAGCATGCCGCCCGCGACCTACGAGGCGGCTATGCGCGACATCGGATTTCAGTCCACGGTGGCCTCCGTCTACCAGGGCGCAAACAAGCTGGAGATGGCGCAGCAGGTACTTGAACACGCCGTGACGCAGCAGACGGCAGCGAACCAGAAGCCTTCAGTCGGCCTGGAGTTGCAGCTTGCGGGCATCTATCTCTCGCGTAATAACACGCAGCAGGCCTATCCGATCTACCGGCAGGTGCTGGCGGAGAACTCTGACCGGCCGGACGCCTGGAAGGGCATTCTGGCGGCGCTACATGGGTCCGGCCATGACCAGGAGGCGCTGGCGCAGGCACAGCAGATTCCTGCCGGCCTGAAGCGCCAACTGGAAGCGGATCCGGAGTATTTGCAGACGGTCGGTGCGATCTACAACGGGCTCGGTCAGCCGCAGCAGGCGATGGCCTTCATCAATCGTGTGCAGCAGCACTACACCGCCCAGAACGCGGCGCCGCCGAGCGATATTGATGTGCAGGATGCGTGGCTGCTGTTCAACAGCGGAAACGATGCGGGCCTCTACCGGCAGCTCATGCTGCTGGGCGGCCGGCCGGATCTCTCGGACGAGCAGCGCCGGACGGTGCAGACGATCTGGACCAACTGGGCAGTGCGCCGGGCGAACCAGGCAGCGGGCGCGGGCGACCAGAAGCGCTCGCTGGCCATCCTCAATGCAGCGGCGAAGGCGTTCCCGGACAATCCTGGCGTGCTGCGCGCGCTGGCGGCCGGATACGCGCGCGCCGGGCTGCCGAAGCAGGCGGTCCTGATCTACAAATCGCAGGATATGACGGCGGCAACGGCTTCGGATTACAAGTCCGCTGTGGGTGCGGCGCTGGCCTCAGCCGATCAGAAAGACGCAGAAACCTGGCTGCGGTTCGGTCTTGACGCGTACCCAAAAGATGCGCAGATGCTGACGCTGGGTGCGAAGTTTGAGCAGGCACACGGAAACAGCGGCCGCGCGGCCGACTACTTCCGTGCTTCGCTGGCGGCGCTGCCCCCGGGTGATCCGGGCGCTGAACTGGCAGGCGAGCTGAGTCAGCCGATGCCCGCCGTTCGTCTGCCCAGCGCCACGCAGTCGCAGGATCTGGCGACGCTGCTGAGCACCGGCGGCGATACGACGCTGAACGGCGGGGCACAGGCCCAGAGTGCGCAGATAGACCGGCCCTATCTGCCGAACTACGGCAATCTGAGCGGGCAGCCGCCAGTTACGCTGGGCTCGGAGCCGAGCTCCGGGCAGGGCGTTGTCCCTTCGTACATGGCCAATCCGGCGTACCGCGCCAGTCCACCCGCGGGAGGCCGCGGCACTCTGAAGGACTATATTCCGACGGCGAAGCTGGAGGACCGGGCTCTCCCCGGAGTGACGAATACCGGAGAGACGGCCTCTCCGCCGCCTTCAACGCTAGCTGCCGTGCGAAAGCCGATCTTCACGCCCGCGCCCGCATCGGGCACATCGCCGTTTACAGGGGACGGTGCGCCTGCGACGACTCGGCAGATGGCGGTCATCCCGACCCGCGACATCTACGGGCCGTATGTGCCATACACGGCGCCGGCCGGAAGCTTCGGCTACACGCCGGCTCCAGTGCCGGTGCAGCTTGGCAACGCCGCCCCGCAGATTGGGCCTGCGCAGCGTGAGGTGACGGATGTTCTGCCGACACCGCGGTATCTGCCGAACGCTCCCTACACCCCAGGGCGGACCACAATGTCTGGTGGGAGCCAGCCGCCAACCGAGAATGCGCAGTTCGTCGCTCCGCGGCAGACCGGCGACAGCTTTGGGCAGCAGTATCCACAGCCAGATGTTGCAGCCGGAGGCAGCGGTACGCGTCGTCGCCGGTCGTCGTCCGGAACGGCCACGTCGTCCGCGTACACACCGGCGCCGGCTCAGCCCTTGAGCTATCCGAATGTTGCATCGCCGCTGTCATCAGGCTCGTATCCCTCGTTGCCCGCGGCCGCGGCTGAAGGTGTGCCGCCGACCGATGCCGAGCTCACGGCGAAGAACGTTCCCCCCCTGCGCGGCTCCTACGATCCTGGCGGAGGCGTTGTGCCTGCCGGCAAGTCGCAGCGCGAGCAGACCGAGCTGGAGCTGGCAACGCTTGAGGCCTCGTACAGCGGGTGGATCGGTGGCACCGGCGTCGCGCGCTATCGCAGCGGAACACCGGGCTTTGATCGCCTGATCGATATTGAAGCGCCGATCGAGGCATCCGCCGTGCTTGGAAAGACAGTTCGTGCGACCGTCGTCCCGCGACCGGTATTTTTGAACTCCGGCGTCATCGACACAGCCGGCTTTCAGAACAACACGGGAACGATTCCGATCCTGGGTACGCTGAGCGGCAATGCAACCGTTGCTCCGGCCCAGCAGTTTTCAAGCGGCATCGGCGGAGAGTTTCAGCTGACAACGACGAATCTGGGCATCGCCGCTGGCTATACGCCCTACAATTTTCTGGTCTCGAACATCACCGCCCGCGCGCAATGGCGGCCGTTTGGCGGGCACATCACGCTCTTCGGCGATCGCGACAGTGTGAAGGATACGCAGCTCTCCTATGCCGGCCTGCGCGATCCGGGATCGATCTCAAATGTCTTCGCCGGAAATATCTGGGGCGGCGTGATCTCCACAACCGGCGGCCTGCGCATTGATGTTGGCGGAGAGAAGTCGGGTCTTTATGTCTCGGGCGACGGTGGAGTGATCGAGGGATACCACGTCCTCGACAACAAAAAGTACGAAGGCACAATGGGCGCCTACTTCCGGGCGCATCGCTGGCCGGGGTATGGCACGCTCAACGTCGGCGGCAACTTCTTCGCGATGCATTACGACCAGAACGAGCGGGGAATGACGTACGGGCAGGGCGGCTACTTCAGTCCGAACGTCTACTTTCTCGCCTCGGTTCCCCTGACCTATACGGGGTACTACAAGAGCGACTTCCATTATTCGATCAACGGGAGCGTTGGCGTACAGACCTTTCAGGAGGCGTCCGCGCCCTACTACCCGTTGGATCAGCCGCTGCAGCTGGGAGCAGGGAACGCGTACTACGCTCAGAACAGCAGCACCGGATTGAACTACGGCCTGAACGCCGAGGGGTCGTATCGTATCGCGGATCACTGGTACGTCGGCGGCTTTGCCTCCGCGAACAACTCGCGCAACTACAATACGGTCAACGGCGGCTTCTTTGTGCGCTACCTGTTCAAACAGCAAGTGTCCACCGAGGACTACCCGACGGGCCTCTTCCCGGTCTCCGGCTTCCGGCCCTTGCGGGTTCCGTAAGCTTCCGTCAGCGACGGCGAGGCGACAGCGCTGCAGCCTGTACAGGCTCCATCTGACACACTTTGACCGTGCCGTTGTCGTATGGGCAGATCTCCGCTGTCGTCGCACGGCTCTTCAGCACCATCCAGGTCACTCCCAGGGCATCGAGTGCCTTGTGACGAGCAGTATCGTCCTCGGTCGAGAGCCTCTGCTGCGCATCCACACCGCGCACCCAGTCTTCACTGAGTTCGGAGTTGACGGCCGTCTCTCCTCCATCCTTGGAGTAGTCGGGCAGGGAACTCCGGCCGGCGATAGCGCGGAAGCACTGCGCATCTTCGTCCGGATTCGAGATGTAGTCGGCATCAAGAGCGAAGAGAGCATCGGGCGGGGTGCTGCGGCGAATCCAGCGGAAGGCTTCGACCCAGCGATTGGGGCCAGTCTCGTCCTCACTATGTCGCGGAAGCTCCAGATGGGCTGAGTGGGGGAAGACCCTCCATGCAGGAATGAGCACGGGAAACCCGAGCAGAAGGATCGCTACTCCCCAGCGCCACCACGCATCCTGCAAGACAGCCCTGGCCAGCCATGCTCCGAGAGCGAGAAGCAGCGCGGAGTAGATGACCTGAAAGACGCGCAGCGGTGGAAGGTGCGCTACGC
>CAXTJC010000213.1:0-5965 GCA_964244225.1 uncultured Acidobacteriaceae bacterium | reverse complement strand
TTTAGGGGCTTGTGCGCGGGAATGGGAAGACTTTGGCCTGAGGGAAGTTCGGTTCGCAGTAGTATATGGCTGCCCGTCTGTCTTTCTTCCCAATAGTGCCAATCGCGAATCAGGTGGTCGGCAAGATCTCTGCCGTATATGTCACGCGGGGTTTTCACGCGACAGCGAGCACCTGCTCAACGTGAAGAAAGAGGCGGATGCGATCGGGCGGTATAGCGCCTTCGAAGTACAAACGCACGGCGTCCAGGACCATAGAGCAAAGTTCGTCCCAGGAGTCGCCCTGGGTCGCAATACTCTCACCTACCGCGACTGCCACGTAGCCGCCGTCTGATTCCTGGGTGACGTTGAAGAGGAGCTCACGCATGGCAACAGCTTACTCCAGAGAGGTAGCTTGCGAATTTCTATCGAGTGAAGAAGTCCTTGACCTGCTGGACGATGACGTCGCGGCTGACGTCGGAGATGGCCTCGGTGAGGGGGAGCTGCTTGGGGCAGGCTTCGACGCAGTTCTGGGCGAAGCCGCACTCCTGCACGCCGCCGTCGCCAGCGAGGGCGCGGAGGCGTTCTTCCTTGAGGACGGCGCCGGTGGGGTGGTTGTTGAAGAGCTTGACCTGGGCGATGGTGGCGGCGCCGACGAAGTTGGTGGAGTCGTTGAACTGCGGGCAGACCTCCATGCAGATGGTGCAGGAGATGCAGTTCGAGAGCGGGTAGAGGGTCTCCTGGAGCTGGGGGAACTGGCGCGGGCCGCCGCCGAGATCATAGGAGCCGTCGATCGGAACCCAGGCCTTGACGGCCTTGAGGTTCTCAAAGAGGACGGAGCGGTCGACGGCGAGATCGCGGACAACGGGGAACTTGGACAGGGGGGCGAGGGTGATGGTGCCCTCGCCGTTGGGGCCGGTGAGCTTGTCGACCAGGGCGGAGCAGGCCATGCGGGCGCGGCCGTTGATGAGCATGGCGCAGGAGCCGCAGATCTCCTCCAGGCAGTTGGCGTCGTAGGAGATGGGCGTGGTGGGCTCACCCGTGGCGGTGACCGGGTCGCAGGCGATCTCGCCGAGGACCGAGGTGATGTTCATGTTCGGGCGGTAGGGAATCTCGAAGGTCTCGGTGCGCGCGGGGGCGTCGGGCTTGGCCTGCCGCTTGATGGCGACCTTGATGGTCTTCTGCGAGGTGCGGGCGGCGGTGGCGGACTGGGCAACGGGGGTGTGGGTGGTGCTCGGGGTCTGGACGGCGGTGGCCATGGTTCGTTCCCTCTGGGCTAAAGCCCTTAACTTTTATTTGACGCCTGGGCATGGCTGAAGACTTGCCCATACCTTGCGGTCTGCGTCTCTGCTTCGGTATGTCTGTTTGCTACGCCGCTCTTTTTCATTGCTCCGAAGTCCATTTCAGCGAGGCGAGCCAGAGATCGTGGGCGCGGTGCATGAAGTGGCTGTTGAACTGCGGCTCTTTGATGTCGTTGGGGCCGATGCCGGTCTCTTCGGTGATGACGCGGCAGCCGGCGGGTTCGGGAATGAAGTGCCAGGCGTGGAAGTGGCCGTGGCGGGTCTCGGTCTCGTCAGCGCCAAAGGGGATCCAGCTGAGGCGGGAGTCGGGGACGAACTCGGAGATGCGGCTCTCTATGGGGCTGTTGAAGATCTTGAGGCGGAGCAGGGTGCCCTGATGGACGGTCTTGTCGGCATCCTCGATGCTCACGTCTTTGGTGAGAATGAACCAGGTGGGCCAGGCGGTGGCGTCAGCGAGGCGGGTAAAGGCGCGGTGACAGTCGGTGTGGATCAGGAGCTCGTTGTGGGAGAAGACGGGGGCGACTGAGGGGTCGTAGGCTTTGGGCCAGTGGATGGCGGTGTCGCGGTGGGCGCGGTCGTCGGCGAGGCTGCCCTGGGCGGCGGTGGAGACGGTGAACAGGGCCAGCGCGATGAGGGTGACGGCGAAGAGGCCGATGCAGTTGTTCGTGCTCATGCGCGATACCTTTGGAGCAGTGACGCTCCGGGCGGAGAGCAGGTTCCTCGCTGCGCTCGGAATGGAAGCAAGAAAGGCAAGGGCAACGACCTCGCGGGAGCCAAGCGGCTCCCGACTTGAGCTATGCCGCGGCGGTGTAGTTGCGGGCGCGGGGTTGGATATGGCTGGTATCGACTTCGATGAAGTCGATGGCGGGGGCACCGTCTGTGAAGGCGGCGCGGGTGGTCTTGAGGAAGTCGGGGTCGTTGCGCTCGGGGAAGTCGGGTTTGTAGTGGGCGCCGCGGCTTTCGTCGCGCAGGGCCGCGCCCTGGACGACGACGCGGGCGAGGTGGAGCATGTTGTCGAGCTGGCGGGCGAAGGCGAAGCTGGTGTTGGCCCACTGGCTCTTGTCGGAGAGATTGATGTTCCTGGCGCGGGCCTGGAGCTCGACGATCTTGGCGTCAGCCTCGGCGAGACCGTCGTTGTAGCGGATGATGGTGGCGTGGCGGGTCATGGTTTCACCGAGCTCGCGCCAGAGCTTGAAGGGGTTTTCAGTTCCGGTGCTGGTGAGCAGGGTTTCATTCTTTTCGCGCTGGCGCTCTATCTCGGCGGTGTGGCCGCCATCGCCGGGCTGCGGGGCGAGGGATTTCGCGTACTCCATGGCGCAGGGGCCGGCGACGAAGCCGCCGTAGATGCAGGAGAGCAGCGAGTTCGCGCCGAGGCGGTTGGCGCCGTGGATGGAGTAGTCGGCCTCGCCGGCGGCGAAGATGCCGGGAATGTTGGTCTGCTGGTTGAAGTCTACCCAGAGGCCGCCCATGGTGTAGTGCATGCCGGGGAAGATCTTCATGGGGACGTCGCGTGGGTCGTCGCCGACGAACTTCTCGTAGATCTCTAAAATTCCTTCAAGCTTTCTGTTTAGAGTCGCTCTATCGATGTGGGTGAGGTCGAGGTAGACCATAGGCTGGCCGTCGATGCCGAGGTTTTCCTCGTAGACGATGCGATGGATGGCGCGGGTGGCGATGTCGCGAGGGACGAGGTTGCCGTACTTGGGGTACCACTCTTCGAGGAAGTAGAAGCGGTCGGCCTCTGGGATGGAGCGGGCAACCCGCTTCTCGCTGCGGTCCCGTGGCACCCAGACGCGGCCGCCTTCGCCGCGGGCGGACTCGCTCATGAGGCGGAGCTTGTCTTCGCCGGGGATGGCGGTGGGATGAACCTGGATGAACTCGCCGTTGGCGTAGAAGGCGCCCTGCTGGTAGAGCGCGGACTGGGCGGAGCCGGTGCACACCACGGAGTTTGTCGACTTGCCGAAGATGGCGCCGATGCCGCCGGTACACATGATGACGGCGTCGGCGGGGAAGCTGCGGACGTCCATCGAGCGGAGGTCGAGGGCGCAGATGCCGCGGGCGGCTCCGTTGTCGTCGAGCACGGCGGACATGAACTCCCAGCCCTCGTACTTGGTGACCTTGCCTTCGGACTCGTAGCGGCGGACCTGCTCGTCGAGGGCGTAGAGCAGCTGCTGGCCGGTGGTCGCGCCAGCGAAGGCTGTGCGGTGATAGAGCGTGCCGCCGAAGCGGCGGAAGTCGAGCAGGCCTTCGGGGGTCCTGTTGAACGGAACACCCATTCGATCTAACAGGTCGATGATGGCGGGGCCCTGCGCGGTCATCTGTTTGACGGGGGTCTGGTTGGCGAGGAAGTCGCCGCCGTAGACGGTGTCGTCGAAGTGCTTGTAGACGTCGTCGCCCTCGCCCTTAAGGTTTTTGGCGGCGTTGATGCCGCCCTGGGCGCAGACTGAGTGCGAGCGCTTGACGGGGACGATCGAGAAGAGGTCGACCTTGCCGCCGGCTTCGGCGATCTTGATGACTGCGGAGAGGCCGGCTAGGCCTCCGCCTACGACGATGATGCGAGGTGTAGAAGGCATTGCATTCCTTTAAAACTATTGCCGTTGGACTTTTTCCATAATGCTGGTACCGACCACGCCAGCGATCCCTACGCCAAATAGCAGCCACCCAAACTGTAGTGACCTGTAGACCGAGTCAACACCCCACTTGGCACGATATCGCTGGATCGGATGGTACATATAGGTTGTTCTTAGCAGCAGTGCGTACAGTGGGATCCTTCCCTCGGGACCGGGATCACGATTGATTGTTCTGATCATCTTTAACATAGCTACGAACATTACTGTTACGCTCGCTACCAAGATTACCAAGCTGCTTAGGCCTAGGGCTTCCATCATTTCCGCTCATCGAACCTCGCCGGGCTGGGTTGGGTTAGTGGTGCCGGGGGCTGCTGTTGTTGGAGCCGGTTGGACGATGCCGGCGGGTTGGGCGGGCATGACGTCTGCGGGGGCGTTGGGGTACTTCCAGAGGACGGCGTAGATGCTGATGAGGCCCATGAGGCAGAGGGCGGAGCCGACGGCGGCGCAGGCGTAGCCCATGCGCTTGCGGGCGCGCTCGCCGGGGGTGATGCCCCACTTGGCGGAGAAGAGCCAGATGCCGTAGGCGAAGTGCCAGGTGGTGGCGACCATGGCGATGACGTAGATGGCGAGCATCCAGGGGTTCGAGAGCTCGTGCTGGACCTTGGCGAAGGCGGCGCCGGGGTGCTCGGGAAGTGATACTCCGCTGAAGCGCTGCCGCCAGACGTGCTGGATGATGTAGGCGAGGGCGATGATGCCGGAGACGCGCTGCGAGACGTACATCCAGTTGCCAGCCCAGGGATAGACGTTGACATTCTGGCGGCCGCGGAAGGAGATGTAGACGCCGTAGCCGGCGTGGAAGGCGAGCGGGATGAAGATGAAGGCCCACTCGAGGACGCGGACGAGCGGGAGGCCGTTGAGGAACTTGACCTGCTGGGCGTAGGCGAGGGGGCCGTTCCAGGTCTCGAAGTTGGAGATGATGTGCTCGATCAGGAAGGCGCCGATGGGGACGATGCCGGAGAGCGAGTGCAGCTTGCGCAGCAGAAAGGTGTGGCCCTGGCCGGCGCGAAGCGGCTGAATGCCCTTCAGGGTCTTGTTCATGGCGGGGGCTGGCGGTGCGGCTGCGGCCATCTGCGGGCTCCTTCGCGGGCGTGTGCGGTCGTCATGGCGCGTTTGAACGCTCCGTGTCGATCACGGCAGACTGATTATTCCGCCGGGGCTCCGAAGCGGTCAATCAGATACGGCCAGGATGTGCGATTACCGTCAACTTTGTGCGATATCGGTCTGCTCGCTTGATGAGAGTCGATGGGAGAGCGCGGGAATGAACCGGGATCAAGCCGTGTCGAGCTTCAGGAGCAGAGTTTGCAGGGCGCGGCCGCGATGGCTGAGGGTGAGCTTCTGGGGCGCGGCGAGTTCGGCCATGGTGATGCCGAGATCGGGCAGGAGGAAGAGCGGGTCGTAGCCGAAGCCGCCGGCACCGCGCGGGATGGCGAGGATCTCGCCGTCGACGGAGCCCTCGGCCTCGGCGATTATTATGCCGTCTTCTGCGAGGGCGAGGGCGCAGCGGTAGCGGGCCTGGCGCTGGCCGTCGCGGGTGGTGGCGAGGGCGTCGAGGACGCAGAGATTGTTGCGCTGGTCGGTAGGCAGGGGGCGGCGGGTGACGTAGTTTCGGTCGTCGGCAAAGCGGGCGGAGCGGACGCCGGGGGCGCCTTGGAGGGCGTCGATCTCGAGGCCGGAGTCGTCGGCGAGGACGCGCAGGCCGGGGCTTTGCTGGGAGTAGTAGATGGCTTTGGCACGGGCGTTTTCGGCGAAGGTGGGGGCGTCTTCGGGGGGTGGGGGGATGGTGGCGAGGTTGGGGAGCGGCTGGATGTCGGCATGGGCGGAGAGGTCGCGGAGTTTGCCGGGGTTGGAGGTGGCGGCGTAGAGGAGCATGTGTTCCATGATGGACTATGTGGGTTCGGGGCTGGGTCGGCCTGGCGGCCGATGGCCCACTCACGACGGTAAGGCTGTCGTGAATGGGGCACCCGCCTTTGGCTTGGCGGGTGGGCGGTAGTGGTGATTTTAGTTCGCGTCCGAAGCCGAGAAGCGGGTCCTTCGCTGCGCTCAGGATGACAAGGTTGGTGG
>CAXTJC010000212.1:0-5969 GCA_964244225.1 uncultured Acidobacteriaceae bacterium | reverse complement strand
TGTAGGCATCGACCGCAGCCTGCGTGATATCGGTGGTCTGCAGCGCCCACATGACGTTGCTCGACTGGTTACTGACATCGAGCAGTAGGGTGAAGCCGCTGGACTGGCAGTAGTTCTTCATGACACCGGAGAACTTCTGCGCAACCTTGCCATACGCCTCCTGCAGATCGGCCTGGTAGGCATTGGTTGCGTCTTCCGCATCGCGATTGAGCTGCTTTTCCTTGGTGTCGATGGTGCGCAGCCGAGCCTGGCGCTCCTCTTCGGACGAAGTGGCCGGCGCGGCCTGGGCCTGCTTCTTCAGCGTGTCGACCTCATTCGAGAGCGTATCGATCTGAGCCTTGCGCGGCTCGTATTTCTTCTGAACCGTCTGCACAGCGACCTGACCCTCATTGGTAGAGAAGACGGCCTGCTCAAAGGCGATCAGGGCGACTTTGGCGGGAACGGCCTGGGGGGCGGCTGTAGGAGCGGTTGCGGCAGGGTATGTTGCGGGTGCTGCACCGGCAGTCTGGGCGAAGGAAGGTGCAGCCATCAGGCCGGCGCTCAGCGCCAGGGTCATTACTACGGTGCGATTCATGCTTGTGTGTTGCTCCTTACGAAGATCGGTCTTGGTTCGGGATCCGTCGGCGACGGTATTGCGACATATGACTGCCTAAGGCGGCAACCGAAAGCGGCTTGCGGAGCTGCACACGTCGCTCTACTCCACTTCGTCCAGCCTCGCGTCCTGCTTCGTCCCGCTTTTAGACCAGGCCAAAGCTTGGCTTCAGGTCACAGTAATTATAGGTATGGCGAAATGTGTGGTCAACCGAAGCAGGCAGGACCGGCGGCGACGAAGGGACCGGGAAAGATTCTGATTTCTGTATGGGACGAGGCATTCTCTCCAGTTTGTCAGAGCTATTTGGTCGCAGGGTTCTGCTAAGTTGCTTATACAAAAAGAGATCGTACTATGGTCTTTCGCGTGCATATGCTTTGTTGTCGCACGGTTGCGTTTTTATAGACCACGCGCGCTCACTCGGTGTGAAGCTGCTCCTGCAATGACGGGAGTGGCCGCCGATATAAGGGCAGCCCTGCCAAGGGCATCTTCAGGAGGCCAGTGACTGGCCAGTAGCTGTATGGATGTGAAAAAGTGTGGTAAGCGTGACGATTCGGCACAGCAGCAGGCCGTCTCCTCAACGTGACGCTTGCCAAAAGGCACCGTTCGCGGTACGCTGATGGTGCCTTGTAAAGCCAGTTTGGGTGCCCTACGCATTGCGTGAAGGGTGAATGCTTTCAGGGCGTATCCATCAGCCGGACTGCGGAGCGCCGCCGGAATGTCGAGCTCGATCCCCCGATACGGTCTCTGACCAGGCCTGGTGGTGGCGTTCAAGCGAATAGAGGCAGTATGGACCGCGATCCGCGGAGAAGCCATTCAGCTGTTGAATGGCGATGACGTGACAAGATATCCCATCGAGTGACCGCTTGACCCTAACGCCATTACCAGAAATCTACCAGCAGTACGGCTCCCGATTTGTCCCTCGCGCGACACAGGTCTCCGTGTGTGCGGAATAGCGTGTTGTCCCGGCAAGCGCAGCCATGAGGTCTGCGCGCCCAGTAAGAGCACGATCGTGCAATAGGAAGTGGAAGCATGAGTTCAGAGCAGAATCTGCCTGAGGTGCCAGTGCACCAGGGCCCGCCGCCATCCCAGCAGGGTGAAGCGCTTTTGGAGTCTGGCAACACCCACGGGATGGGTCAGTCGAAGAGCAGCCGCCGGCGCCGGCGTAAACGGAAGAGCGGAAGCGACTTCGCCGCTGAGAACAATGGCGGCGCGGCTGCGAGCGTCATTCCGAGCTTGCAGGGGCAGGCCGGCCAACAGGCACCAGGGGTCGCGTCAATGCCTCCCCAGCAGGGATCTCCGCAACCGGGATCTCCGCAGAATGGATCGATGCAAAACGGACAGCAGCAAGGCCAGCCAAGCGGGGCGAAACGGTGGAAGAAGAAGTTTCGCGATCGTGACCGGGACCGGCCGCGGCATGCGGAGGGTGGCGGTGCCCAGCAGAACGGCGGCTTCTCCGCTCCACAAAACAACCAGAACGGTCCGCGGGACACAAACACGCATCAATTTGGAAACCGCTCGGACTCCTTCAAGCGTAAAGGCGGGGGGAGCAATGGCGGCGGCAAGCAGGGACGCGATCGCGGCCCGCGAAGCTTTGTCGGGCCGATGGACCACAGCTATCGCGCGGTCAATGGGAACTTCATGGACACGCCTCCTTCGACGATCGAGACCCATGGCAGTGCGTTTCACGGTCGATCCAAGAGCTATCACAGCAATGGCGACAGCCAGCCGATCGACTACTCGCAGGGCCGGACGGTGCCGATTGCGGAGAATGCTCCGACTCGCATTTACTTCTTTATCGACGACTTGTTCTTTACGGCAAAGATCAATGAGACCGCGCGCAAGCTAGGGGTCAAGGTCGCTTTTGTAAAGAATGAAAAAGAGGTGATCGCGGAGATGTTGGCGCTTGAAGAGGCGGACCGGCCGGGTCTGATCGTCTTCGATCTGAACAATGCCAATGCGAAGCCGCTCACGTTGATCCCGAAGCTGAAGGCGAAGCTCAAGCGGTCGACCTCGATCGTGGGCTTTCTCTCGCATCTGCAGGGCGACCTGAAGGCGAAGGCGACCGAGGCGGGATGCGACACGGTCATGCCGCGGGCGGCGTTCTCACAGAATCTGCCGAACCTGCTGCGGCGCTATGGGCTTGAAGAAGAGCCGGAAGACGCGAACTTCAACCAGTAATCGCTTTCAAAAAAAGCGAACGGCCCGGAGCGACTTGCTTCGGGCCATTTTCTTGCGGGTTGAGATGATCGGGGGCTAGCCTGGAGGCCAGTTCATGTGGCGTCCGCCGAGCAGGTGCAGGTGCAGGTGGTTGACGGTCTGTCCACCATCGGAGCCGGTGTTGATGACGAGTCGGTAGCCGTCCTTTAGCTGTTTCCGAGCGGCAACCTGCACGGCCGTGGCGACGAGGTGCCCCAGCATGGGGGTGTGTTCGGCGACGACCTCTTTGGTGGAGGCCAGGTGCTGCTTGGGGATGATGAGCAGATGTTGTGGGGCCTGTGGGTTGATGTCGGGAAAGGCAAGGACAAGATCGTCCTCGTAGACGCGTTCGACGGGAATGGCGCCGGTAACGATCTTGCAAAAGATGCAGTCGGATGGCGACTGAAGGGCTGCTTGGTCGGGCATGGTGGAAGTGTACGATGCAGTCACGTGCTCTAGCGGCCGGGCGGCGCCGGAACCATAACTGCGTTCGGATCGACCTTGGGAATGCCGAAGTGGCCGGCGAGGTGGAGAAGATCGAGGGGGCGTATGGAGCCGGAGACCTGAATGACGTTCATGGTGCGCGGGCCGCGAAGCATGACGGTGAGATCGCGGACCTCGGCGCCCTCATAGTGCAGCCAGAGATCGGTGAGGGTGCGGTCCGGCTGAGCGTTGGCGCCGGGGGCGGCGTTGGCGTTCACGAGATGCTTCCAGCCGGCGGCGTTGTAGTCGGCGATGAGCGCGGCGAAGGCCTCCGGTGTGTAGAAGGCGGGCTGCGGATAGCGATAGGTATCGACGGTGACGGCGGCAAGCGATGAGGCAGACTCTGCGCCGAACAAGCTCTGCGCTGACTGAAGCATTGAGCGATCGAAGGTGAAGGAGATGCGGGAGGCCGGTTGATCGGCGAGGTTAGCCAGGGCGTCCGGGACGCCCTGGGGCTGCTGTGCCGCAAGGGGGAGGGCTGCTGCGAGAGCGATGGCAAGGATTGCGGCACGGAGACACATGGTCGAAAGAGCCTCTGCTGTCTTAGACCGCGAGATGGAGGGAAAGTTGCGGGCGTCGCAGTCTTATGAGAAATGCGGGGATCTCTCCGCTCCCGTTGGTCGGTCGAGATGACGGCATCCTAAACAGGTTCTAACAGAGCGGTTGGCTGCGACTATTGTTTGGCCAGGGTGGCGGTCCCATAGCTTCCGGAGCAGCTACCGCTCGGAACGTTAATAGACGAGAGCGTGAGAGAGCTGGCGGCGGGATCGAAGGTGCCGGTGAGTTGGATGGGTGTGTTCTGGCCGTCGTTGGCGGTGAAGTTGAGCACTGCGGTGCTGCCGGTGACGAGGCCTTCCGTACTGGCCATGGCGCCTGCGGTGAAGCAGGCGAAGCCGCCGAGGGTGGCGGAGCCGGAGATAAGAAAGATGCCGTCGCCCGTGCCCTGCGTGAACTGGGTGAGCTTGAGAGCGATGGTTTTGGCCGGGCTGGTGTTATCGACCGGACCGGCATAGGTGCCGGTGAGCGGGGTGTATTTGACGCCGGTTACGGTGCCGCTGGCTCCGTTGGCGCAGCCTCCGGCGACACTGTAGGTTCCGGTCAGAGTGTTGGCCGTTTTATCGGTGCGGCTTGCGGTCAACGTGAGAAATTGACCGTTGACCGAGAACGAGCGCTCGGAGAGTTTAAGACCCTGGGCTGTGCCTTTAAGGGGAAGGCTGACGGCAGCGACGTAGCAGCCGGAGGAGGGCACGACCTGAAAGGCCGAGGTAACAACATCGTTCGTGCCAGGATCGTCGGCCTCTTCATAGATAAAGCCGGAGAAGGAGGCGAAGGGTGAGGCGCCGGCGGTGGGCGTGGCCTGAAACTGCCAGTTGCCGGTGAGCAGGACGTAGTTGGGGTCGGGCGGAGCGGGCGCCGGCGAGCCGCCCGGGACGGCGACGTTGCCACCGCAGCCGATGACGGCAGAAAGAACAGCGAGCGCGGCGAAGGCCGAGCCGAGTCGGCAGACACTAAGCAGCGGAGTGCGGCGGTGCGGGAAAGAAGGCATCTAGGGACAGACCTCAGAGTGAGCTGATCGCGGAGGCAGCTCTTCAGGGACACAGCAATTCAGCAATGCAGCAATTCACCTTGTAGCAATAAAGCGGCCACTCCGGATAGAGCAGATTTACAGGGATATTTCGCTTTCGGCGCAGGACGAGGGAAGATTACTCTCCACATAGAAACGGGATTCTGCAGAAAGTTGCCACATGTCTTGCGATTGCATTTTTTAGAGACTGTTTAAAACTGCAAGGAGCGGCTTATCCGAGGCAAACTAAGCAACCGCAGCGACGAATACAAGGATCTCTCCGCCCCGCGAGACGATACTGCTGTCTCGTTCTCACCCCAGCGAGCAGATGCGCTCGCCGGGGACCTCGCTCCGGTCGGGATGACGGCTTCTTTAGAGTGATTCAACAGGTTCCTAGAGAAACGGCCGCATCCCTATATGGCGCCGTCGCGGCGTGCAGGTCGGCTCTTGATCTGTGCGATTGGATTTGGCGCGTCGGGGCCGGCGACTTCTCGCGTCTTACAATGACCAGGGATGACGGATACGGCGGGGCGTTGGCGGATGGGGCGGCGGTTGGGTGTGCTGGCAGGCTGCGTTCCGCTGCTATTGCTGCTGGGGTGTCCGCAGAGCGACCCGCTGGGGCCGCCGCCGACGCAGGCGACAGCTCCAACGATAACGGCTCCGGCGGAGAGTAGGCCAGGGCAGACAAAAGCGCCGGCGATGAATCTTGCGATCACGCCGACGGAGTCGCCGGGGCAGAGTACGCCGCAGAGCGCGGCGCATGCGGCGAAGGTGCAGGCGTTGATCAACAGCGCGGAGCGGGCGTATGCGAGCGGCGTCAACAACTACCGTGCAGGACGGCTGGATGCGGCGCGCGCGGACTTCGACTCGTCAGTGGACCAGATGCTGACGAGCGGGCTGGATGTGAAGGCGGACCCGGCGCTGGCAGACGAGATGGATCATCTGCTGAATGCGGTGAACTCGGTGGAGATGGCGTCGCTGAAGCAGGGCAACGGGTTCTCCGCGCCGATCGAGGCCACGCCGCTGGACGCCGCGGACGAGGTAACGTTCGCTCCGAATGCGGCGCTGACGGCGAAGGTGCAGACGGAGTTGAAGACGACGCAGTCGGATCTGCCGCTGGTGGTGAACGACTAT
>CAXTJC010000211.1:0-5969 GCA_964244225.1 uncultured Acidobacteriaceae bacterium | reverse complement strand
CCTATGCGGGTTCCATGGGCTCACTGATGGAAGGGCCAATGAAGCGCGCGGCCGCGGCGAGCCTGAAGCTGGATGTGCGCGGCCGGGGACAAGGAGCCAGCGCACTTGCGCAACTGATTGCCAGTGGAAGCGTGACCCCGGATGTCTTTCTCCCGATCACAGCCAGCCCCATGCGAACGGTTTTCCAGGCCGGAAAGGCTTTGAGAGCCGAGCCGATTGCGCGGACCGAGATGGTGATCGCATACAACCCCAAAAGCCGTTTTGCAGGCAAACTGGATGCTGCCGCACGCGGAGATGAATTATGGTGGAAGGTGCTGCAGGAGCCTGGACTTCGCTTCGGAAGAAGCGATCCCGCCGCGGATCCCCAGGGACGCAACATTATCTTTACGATGATGCTTGCAGCCAAGCTCTATGCGCAGCCCGACCTGGTGGACAAGGTGCTGGGACCCACGATGAACAAGCAGCAGATCAACATGGAGGCGAGCTTGCAGTCACGCATGCAGAGCGGCGAACTAGATGCCGCGGCAGCGTACAAAATCCAGCCCGGCCCTTTCAATCTGCCGTACATCCGTCTTCCTGCGGAGATCAATCTGAGCGGGGAAGAGGTTCACGGGAAGAACCCTGAGATTCATCTTTCGCTGGGCGAAAAGACGTATGTTCCGGAGCCGTTGATCTACTACGCGGCAACTCTCAGCACTGCACGCAACGCAGTGGGCGCCGCTGCGTTTGTACGCTGGCTCAGGGGAACTGAGGCGCAGGCACTTCTTCGCCAGGGTGCGTACGATCCGCCGGACGCTGCCTCCGCTCTGCGACTATGAACTCTCCTCCACAATGGCTCGCTCGCACAGGCGCTCTGCTGTTTGCGGCGGCTCTCCTCTATCCGCTTACGGCTTTCTTCGCTCCCATCGGGCGCTGGCAATGGAATGAGGACGTACGCGAACCGGCGATTGCCGCCGTACGTGTTTCGCTGGTGCTGACAGGATGGGCCATGGTGCTGATTCTCGCGATCGGCACGCCTATGGCGCTGTACATTGTTCGCTGCGGATCGCGCGAGCGACTCGCCTGGCAGGCAGCTCTGCTCATCCCGGTGCTGCTGCCTCCGCTCGCGTTAGGAATTCTATTGTCACTCGCCTTCGGTCCTCAAGGCGCTGTGGGTGCCTGGCTGCAGCACTTCGGCGTGATCATGACAAATAGTGTCACGGCGTACATCGCAACACAGGTATATGTGGGCATCGGGTACTTTATTCTCGGGGCGGTGGCGGCGATCGACAGCGTGCCCCGCGCACTCGAGCAGCAGGCAGCGCTGCTTGGTCTTAGACCCTGGCAGACCTTCTGGCGCGTCACGCTGCCTCTTGCCCGGCTTGGGCTGGCTGTGGCGATCAGCATTACCTGGATCAGGACCATCAGCGAGTTTGGCGCGGTAATGGTGACGGCCTACTATCCTTCCGGAATGCCCGTCCAGCTGTGGATTAATCTGCAAAGCTTCGGTCTCCCCGCAGTGCTTCCGCTGCTGATTATCTTTCTTGCAATTGCACTGCCGCTGCCATGGCTGGTGTATCTGCTCGCGCAGCGCCGAAACCATGCTTAAAGCCCACGTCATCAAGGCGCGACGCGAGATGCGTATCGATGTCTCACTGGAGCTGCAGCCCGGTTGCTCGACCGCACTCTTTGGCGCATCCGGCGCGGGCAAGAGCACGATCCTCGCCTGCATCGCGGGTATCGAGACACCGGATAGCGGACACGTGGCGCTTGATGAGGTGACGTTCTATCCTCCATCGCTGCCAGTGCACATGCGGCACATCGGTTATCTCACGCAGGAGCCGGGGCTGTTTCCACATTTGTGTGTGGACGAAAATGTTCTCTTCGGCATCGCCGCCGCGGAGAGACGCAGCTCCGAGCATGCCTCTTGGATCCGTACGCTTCGCGATCGTCTGCAGCTCCACTCCGTGTGGAGCGCGCCTGCAAAGTCGATCTCCGGTGGTCAGGCGCGCCGTGTTGCGCTCGCCCGCATGCTGGCCCGCAGGCCGAAGTTGGTTCTTCTTGATGAACCATTTTCGGGGCTCGACCGGCATCTCGTCCGTGAACTGATCGAGGATCTAAGATTTTGGAATCAGACCCTCGGATTCAGCATGGTTGTGGTCGATCACCAGGTGGAGGTTCTCCAGAGACTCTGCCCTGACCACGTCATTGCGATCGAGGCGGGACGCATCATCCAGCAGGGCTCGTGGCACGAGTTGTATAGCAAGCCTGCAACGCCGCTGCTGCAATCGCTCTTGATGCCGCTCTAAACAGCAGCCTGCGAGCGCGTTTTCTGCTACACGTACTTCATGTCCATTGCGAACACGTCCATGCTCACGCCACGAGAGGCCGCGCGCCTGCTCGGAATCAGCTATCCAACCATCAAGCAATGGATCCTGAACGGCAAGCTCAGAACGGTAAAGACTCCGGGCGGCCATCACCGCATTGCGGAGACAGCGCTCAAACCCTTTCTGGCGCGGGACCGCGAGAAACCGAGTGAGCAGTCGCGGGAGCGATACCGCCGCGTGAGTGGCAGAAACCAGCTTGCCGGTAAGGTGGTGAGCCTTCGGATCGAAGGACTCCTGGCGGAGGTCGTGTTGGCCGTCGGAGACACGCACGTGACCGCCATCATTACGACGAGTGCTGTCCGCGAGCTGCGCCTCAAGAAGGGTGACACTGCAGCCGCGCTGATCAAGTCCACGGATGTCATGATCGAGCGACTTGAGGAGGATCCGAAGTGAGATTCAGACCAGACCATTTCAGGCGGACATGCAGTGCACTTCGGCGAAGCAAACTGCATCTCGATTGACCATACGATTCCATTCATCTAAATTCGAGTCACGCGACTGATGTTGGTTCAAGCACGTCTCTATCCCAACTCCATGCAGCTTTCGCGAATCCCTTGGCCTTGGCCTAGTGTGGCGCAGATCTGTGGCGCCCGGAGCACCTGCATGACGTTCTATCGCGGTCTGTCCGCCTCGCTCTTCGCTGTGTTCGCCACATCCGCGGCCATGGCGCAGATTGCGGCTGACGTGCAGGGGCGGGTCGTTGATGGCTCTGGCGCCGGCGTTGCTCGCGCCACGGTTGTGCTCACGGAGGACTCGACCGGCTTTCGGCAGCAGACGACCAGTTCTGCATCTGGCGACTACGGGTTTAGCCAGCTGAATCCGGGAAGCTATCGTCTGGAGGTGACCGCTCCCGGCTTCGAACGGCTGAGCCGCACCGGAGTCACCGCGACTGTAGGGCAGACCGCCAGCGTCGATCTGGCTCTGACGATCGGCGCAGAGCAGCAGTCGGTCTCGGTCGACGCCAATGCGCCGCTTCTGCAGGCGGCGGAGAGCGACATAGAGACGCATATTCCGGGAGCAACCGTCGTGGCTATTCCGCTGAACAGCCGCAACTTCATCAATCTTGCGTCGCTTGCACCGGGCGTATCGCTGCCGCCGGGAACGGTTCTCCCGCGCATCAACGGAGGAAGGCCTCGTACGAACGAGTACCTGTACGACGGCATCTCCGCGCTGCAGCCGGAGCCCGGTCAAGTCGTGTTCTTTCCCATCATCGATGACATTCAGGAATTCACAATCGAAGTCAATAACGTGCCCGCGGAGTTTGGGCGTTTCAACGGCGGCGTCGTCAACGTTGCTACACGCTCCGGATCTAATGACTTCCATGGCAGCCTGTTTGAGTTCTTCCGCAACGAAGCTCTCAATGCGCGCAATTACTTCTCGAGCACAGGAGCTAAACCCGAGTATCGCCGCAACCTGTATGGCGGCACGCTGGGCGGCCCTGTGCTGCGCGACCGGCTGTTCTTCTTCTGCGATTACCAGGGAATTAAGGCGCTGATCGGCCGCACGGTCATCTCCACACTTCCGACTCTGGCGGAGCGGCAAGGGATCTTTACCGGCGTATCGCATGTCTACAATCCTGCGACAACGACATCGGCCGAGGGCAAGTTTGTTCGTCAGGAGTTTGCGAATGACGTCATTACAACTCCGCTCGATCCAGTCGCCAAGGCTTTATTGGCGCGCTTTCCCATACCGACAAATCTGACCGCGGCTGCAAACAACTACACGCGGACCGCAAACGATGCGGATCATCAAAATCAGTTTGATTTTCGAGTCGATGGCGCGCTGCGTGGAAAGGACCGTGCGTTCGGACGCTACTCCTACTTCAGCGATGTTGAGCAGCCTGTGACTCCGCTACCCGATGGAAGCGGCGCCGTGACCGGATCGGTGATCGGCACGGGTGGCGTCGTCGGCCTGTCGAATGTCCTGGGCCAGCAGGCTGTCTTTGGAGAGACGCATACGTTCACGGATCACCTGCTCAATGATGTGCGTGTCGGCTACACGCGACGGGGAAATACCATAGCCGGACCGACTCTGGGTACTACTGCCTCAGCGGCGCTCAATATTTCGGGTATTCCAACGAATGCAGCGTTCAACAACGCGCTGCCGCTCTTTACCTTCGCCGGCTTTCAACAGCTTGGACCATCCGCGAGCACGTTCTCGCAGTATCAGACCGCAGTCTGGCAGCTGGAGGATAGCGTCGTGTATACCCATGGCCGGCACTCGATCAAGACGGGTGGAGACATACGCTTCTATCAACTAAATGCCGTCTCCCCACCGAACCCGACCGGCTCCTTCGCGTTTACAACGACTGGAACAAACCAGCAAGGTCTGGTCGTGCCCTCCACGGATAAGCGTGGAAACGGAAATGCCATTGCGAGTTTTCTGCTGGGCCAGGTCGATACGTTCTCGATCGATCTGCAGCAAAATAAGATTCGGCCGAGGGATCATATCCAGGAGTATTTTCTGCAAGATGACTGGCGAGCCTCGGACCGCCTGACGCTGAATCTTGGCGCGCGCTGGACTCTGCACTCGCCCTCGACCGAAAAAAATAATCAAGGCGCGGTGTTCAATCTTGCGACGCAACAGCTGGACTACGCCGGCCAGAACGGGAATTCAAAGAGCGCGCGCGAGTTGCATTATGGCAATGTCGCTCCGCGTGTGGGCTTCACCTACCTGGTTACCCCAAAGACCGTGGTGCGGTCCGGCTTTGGCATTGTTTTTATCGATCAGTCCGGGATCACGACGCCCTTCACGCTGCCGCAGTTCCCGTTCATTCAGAACGTGCAGCAGAGAACACAGGACAGCGTAAACGGAGCGTTTACGCTCTCAGCTGGACCGTCTGTCGCACCGATTGCGCCGACGCCCAATGCAGGTCTGGGGCAGAGTGTCTACACGGCAAATCGTACTGCCGGATCCGGCTATGTGCAGCAATGGAACCTGGCAGTGCAGCGGCAGGTGACAAGCAATCTATCGGTCGATGTGGCGTATGTTGGCTCGCACATCGTGCATGTCGGTATTCCCGATTCAAACTTGAATCAGCTGACGGCGGCGCAGCTGGCCCAGGGATTGACCAATCCTGCCTCATTGACCGGTGCTGTCGCAAATCCGTTCTTCGGCCAGATACCAGGATCGAGTACGATCGGCGGCAAGACGGTGGCGGCGGCTCAACTGTTGAAGCCGTATCCACGCTTTCAGAATGTTGCAACCTATAGAAATAATAGCGGAACGACGAACTACAATGCGATCGAAGCCAAGGTGGAGCAGAGAGTTTCAAACGGGCTCTATTTCCTCTTCGCGTACACGCATTCCAAGCTGATTGATGATGCTTCCTCGGTGTTTTCTTCCACTGTGTTGTCATCGCCGAACTCGAGCAGTTTAATTGCGGCCGATACGTTCCGGCCCTATCTGGAGCGGGATTCGTCGAATGGCGACATGCCAAATGTGACATCAATTGCAGCAACGTATGACCTTCCGGCCGGTCGCGGGCATCGGTTTGCTTCGCGTGGTGTGACCAATCTGCTGATCGGGGGATGGGCCGTGACTGCGATCGGGCTGGTGCAGTCGGGCATGCCTGTGACGGTGACGCAGGCCACGTATACGGAC
>CAXTJC010000210.1:0-5982 GCA_964244225.1 uncultured Acidobacteriaceae bacterium | reverse complement strand
CAGCGCGTGAGCCAGCAGCGGGCAATGACGCACCGGCTGTGGGAGAATGACTGTAAACCGCGCGGCGCAGCTGCCGTCGCGGTTAAGCCTGCGGTGACGCCATGAACCTGCCCAACTCCATCACGCTGAGCCGGATTGCGGCGATCCCGCTGTATCTCTGGGTGTTGAGTTCGCACTCGCCGGTGAAGACAGCGGGCGTGCAGGAGCTGCTGGCGGCAGGACTCTTCATCCTTGCGTCAATCACGGATGGGCTGGACGGCTATCTGGCGCGGCGGCGTGGGCAGATTACGACGATGGGCATTCTGCTCGATCCGCTGGCGGATAAGCTCATGGTGTCGGCCGCGTTCATCGTTCTGGTGGCGTACGTTCCGGAGATCGTGCCGCCGTGGATCGCCGTTCTGGTCATCGGGCGCGAGTTCCTGGTAAGCGGGCTGCGGTCGATCGCAGCAGCCGAGGGCTTCACCATCGAGGCCAGCGAGATCGGCAAGCTGAAGACAGTGCTCCAGATCGTGAGCGTCGTCGCTGCAATCCTCGCGCATCGCTGGATCTACTGGAACTGGTTCGGCTTCATCATCGGCGTTCGCCTGATTGCGGTGACGGCGCTCTACTGGATGGCGATCGTCTCGATCATCTCGGCGGTGGACTACTTCATCGGCTTCTGGAAGAAGATCGACCATGCCAGCGACGACGCGCGAAAGAAGCGCAGCTTTGTGCTCAGCCGAAAGTCCAAACCGGCAGCCGCGGGACACAGGCCTAGCGCTGGCTAGAGCATCGCGGCAGCTTCAATTTCTTCGCATTAACAGGATATTTTCTTCGCTTCGCGGCGTGCGTTGTGACAGACTGTCTTCGATCTCCAGGGGCGGCATAGCCCTGCGTACGACGAGACCAGCACTGGCCCGTCTACCCCATCTCCTGCTTCACCTTGGCAACACGGCTTGACGATCCGCCGTTCCAAACAGGCCCCGTACATAATTCTCTGTTTCATTTGGCCCGCGCGGGCTTGCCTTTGCGCATTTCCCAGTACAGGCCTCTTCGTAGCGCCTGGCGAGGTGTGTCATGTCAGAGAAGGTGATTGCCGTTCTTCTATCGTTTGGTCTGCTCGGAGGCATGTTCCTCTGGGTACCGCTGCTTGAAGCGATCTGCCCACCCTGCAGCCGCTTTCTCCTCTCACGCCGGCGCAGCGTTCCGAAGGATGATCCCGGCGAGGATGCATCCGCAAAAGTCACCGAACCCGTGTAGAGCATCCCTTCTGCTGCTGTGATGAAGCCGCGCCGCTCGCTTTCTGGCCGGAGGAGAGGATCTGCCGACCTCCGTCGCGAGCGCGGCTCCTAGAGCATTTCTCCTGAAGGTATAGAGCGGGAAATGAGATCGTGCCATTTTCTCTCAAGGAAAATGGCCTTCACAGTAGGCGGGCAACGCCACAGCATCAGGAGAAATGCTCTAGTAGGCTGTCTGCATATGGGTCGTCTGCTCACATTGTCTCTCGTTTGCCTGCTGCCGTCCGTCATCACCTGCTCATGGGCGCAGCAACCGGCCGAGACGCTGATCGCTCCGACACGCCCCGTGCCTGCGGGAAAAGCGCCCCACATGCAGGTTCGAGAGATTCGGTCCACACCGGGCGAGACGGTGTATGTGATCGTCTTTCACAGCGGGGACGAGGCGCTCAGCGGGCTTACGGACTTTGCCATCGCGCATAAGATCGAGGACGCGCATTTCACCGGCATCGGCGCGGTCAGCAGCGCCACCCTGGCATGGCTCGACCTCGACCTCAAGCAGTACCACGCGATTCCTGTAGCCAGCCAGCATGAGGTGCTATCGCTCATTGGGGATATCGCCGCGGCCAAAGGCAAGCCGATCGTTCACATGCACGCAGTGCTCGGCGGCCGCGACGGCAGCACCGTCGGCGGGCATGTGTTTGCATTGCAGGCGGAGCCGACACTCGAAGTCTTTCTCACAGCGAACGCCCTGCCCCTCCAGAAGAAGCTCGATCCCGCCTCGGGAATTAATCTGATTGATCCGGAAAAGTAGCGACGACCACATGCCCAGACGGCCTGCGCTTACTTCAGCAAAGCCGAATGGTTTGCTCCCAATTTGGGAGCATGGTATTCTTCTGTCGTGAGAGTGATCGCGCGCGGCACCCTGAATGGATTTATTCGGAACAGGGTGGATCGTAAACATCAGAAAGCGGTTAAAGCGCACCTGGATGCCTGGTTCGCTGAGGCGGCAAAGGCAGTATGGAAGACCTCGGCGGAGCTGAAAGCTCACTATAGCTCCGCAAGCATCATCTCGGCAGAGCGAGTCGTCTTCAACATCAAGGGAAATGATTACAGGCTGGTCGTAGCGATCAACTATCACTATTAAATAGTCCTAATTAAGTGGATTGGTACTCACAAGGAATATGACAGTATCCGCGTAGAAGAGGTGACCTATGACGAAGCCCGGTATGCAGATCCATCCCGTTAGAACGGAGCAGGAGTATCGAGCCGCCCGATCGCGGATCGAAGCTATCCTCAATGCCGCGCCCAATAGTCCAGAGGGAGATGAACTGGACGTACTGGCGACCCTGGTCGATGCGTATGAGGCAAAGCATCACAGAATCGACGCCCCTGACCCGGTGGCAGCGATTTTGTTTCGCATGGAACAGCAACATCTAAGCCGCAAAGATCTCGAGCCCCTGATCGGAAGCCGCGCCCGCGTCTCTGAAGTATTGACTGGAAGGCGATCGTTGACGCTGGCAATGGTGCGCCGCTTGAGACATGGCCTGAACATCTCGGCGGATGTGCTGATCGCTCACGCTCCTGCCATCAAAAAGGCTCGTTCCGCTTCGCGTGTTCGCGCCAGGAAATGTAAGTTCTCAGACGGATCCTCCACAGGGCAACGCCGGTAAAAAGGTTGCTCTCAGGGCATAAAACTAAACTGCTACACGTAGTTTTATGTTTCCTGCCACACAGGAGTGATTTCAATTTCCCGGCATGTGGGAGCTGTGAAACATTTAGACATCATTGATGTCAATAATGAAGAGGAGATCACCGTGCGCACAATAAGTCTGTTTGCATCCTTCCTCATTGCATCTCTGGTTTTAGAGCACAATCTTTCGGCGCAACTAGACATGTCGCATCACAAGGTTCAGTTTGTCACGGTGGAAGAGGGTGTCCACTTGGGGGTAAACGCATTCATTGCGGCGCTACCTAGCAGTCGGTAACGGAAAGTCGCATTTTCGGAAGTAAAGCGGTGACTCAGGAGGGCTGTTCCGTACGTCGGGCTCCAGGAATTTGCGCAAGGGCGGCAGCGTTCCCGCCTCTACTGGCCGAGGATGGGCGTGTTGCCGAGCGCCATAGTCTCGGCAATGTGCTGCTTCCAGTGCGCGGGGCCGGTCTCGTGAACGCTGGTGCCGTCGGCCGAGACGGCAACAGTAACGGGCATGTCGACGACCTCAAACTCGTACACCGCCTCCATGCCGAGGTCTTCAAAGGCGAGCAGCGTAGAGTGGCGGATGGCCTTTGAGACCAGGTAGGCCGCGCCGCCAACGGCCATGAGGTACACGGCGCCAAAGTCGCGGATGGCATCGATCGCGGCCACACCGCGCTCGGCCTTGCCGATCATGCCGAGCAGGCCGGTCTCGGCGAGCATCTGCCGGGTGAACTTGTCCATGCGGGTGGCGGTGGTGGGGCCGGCGGGACCCACGGCCTCGTCGCGCACGGCTTCCACTGGGCCGACGTAGTAGATGAAGCGGCCGCGAAAGTTGACAGGCAGAGCTTCGCCGCGTGACAGCATGTCCGTCATGCGTTTGTGGGCGGCATCGCGACCGGTGAGCAGCTTGCCGGTCAGCAGAACGATCTCGCCGGGCTTCCATGTGGCGATGTCTGCGCGGGTGACGGTCGCGAGATCGACGCGGCGGGCGTTGTCAACGTGGTACTCCAGCTTTGGCCAGACCTCCAGCCGCGGCGGCGGAAGGGCGACAGGACCGCGGCCTTCGAGCACGAAGTGGGCATGGCGCGTCGCGGCGCAGTTGGGAATCATGGCCACAGGCAGGTTGGCCGCGTGCGTGGGATAGTCGAGGATCTTCACATCCAGCACGGTCGTCAAACCGCCCAAACCCTGCGCGCCGATGCCGAGCGCGTTGACCTTGTCGTAGAGCTCGATGCGAAGCTTCTCGATGTTGGACGAAGCATGGCCGGCGGCGATGCGTGCCTTCAGCTCCTGCATGTCGATCGGGTCCATGAGGGCCTGCTTGGCAAGTAGCATGGCCTTCTCGGCGGTGCCGCCGATGCCAATGCCGAGCATGCCGGGCGGGCACCAGCCGGCACCCATGGTAGGCACGGTCTTGAGCACCCAATCGACGATCGAATCGGACGGGTTGAGCATGACGAACTTGCTCTTGGCCTCGGAGCCGCCGCCCTTCGCCGCGACCGTAACGTCGAGCGTAGTACCGGGAACGAGCGAGACTTCGACAACGCAGGGAGTATTGTCGCCAGTATTCTTGCGGGTGAAGGCCGGGTCTCGCAGGATGGACCCGCGCAGCTTATTGTCCGGATCAAGCCATGCCTGGCGCACGCCCGCATCACAAATCTCCTGCAGCGACAGGCTGGGCGCGTTGCCGTCAGGGCCGGTTAGACGAACGTCCATACCCAGCTTGAGAAATATGGTGACGATGCCGGTGTCCTGGCAGATGGGTCGATGGCCCTCAGCGCACATGCGCGAGTTAACCAGGATCTGCTTCATCGCATCTTTGGCGGCCTGCGACTCCTCCAGCTCGTACGCCCGCGCGAGATTGGCGATGTAGTCCTCAGGATGAAAGTAGGAGATGTACTGAAGCGCGTCAGCGATGGACTGAATGAGGTCGGACTGGGGGATGGTGGTCATCGCGGGAACTCCGGTGCAGAATGGCGGAATCGATCAGCCATCGATCTATTCTAGGACGAACTACCCGTCGTGCAGCGCGAGCACTTCGAGGTAAGATGGTTTGATTTCTAGGCCCGGAGTCGCCAAAGGCGCCAAGTGCTGACGAAATCTTTTCAGCACTCAATAACATTCAAAGCCAGTCCACCTAAGCTCGTCTCCTTATACCGCGACTGCATATCAAGCCCCGTCCGGTACATGGTTTCGATCACCTGGTCCAGCGAGAGCTTGTGCGTGTCGGTGTCGGCAAGGGCGAGCCTCGCAGCATTGATGGCTTTGACCGCACCCATGCCGTTGCGTTCAATGCAGGGGATCTGCACCAGGCCGCCGATCGGGTCGCAAGTCATGCCGAGGTTGTGCTCCATGGCGATCTCGGCGGCGTGCTCGATCTGCGCGTTTGTGCCGCCGAGCGCGGCGACCAGGCCGCCGGCGGCCATCGAGCAGGCAACGCCGACCTCACCCTGGCAGCCGACCTCCGCGCCCGAGATGCTGGCGTTCTCCTTGTACAGAATGCCAATCGCGGCGGCCGTCAGAAAGAAGCGCAGTAGCGCGGCGCGGTGGAGCGGCGACAGGCTCAGCGGCGTAAGCGGCGCATCGAGCGCCTGCACGCGCTGCAGCTTTCTTCGCGAGAGCTCCGCGACACCGAGGTGGTGCAGGATGTAAAGCGCGATGGCGGGAATGACGCCGGCAGCGCCGTTCGTCGGGGCGGTAACGACGCGGCCGCCGGCGGCGTTCTCCTCGTTGACGGCCATGGCGTAGACCGTCACCCAGTCCATGGGGGCCAGCGGATCGGTCGGAGCCTTCTCGCCAAGGCGGGCGGCCAGCCGGTGGGCGCGGCGGCGAACGTTGAGGCCGCCCGGGAGTATGCCTTCGGTGGCGATGCCCCGCTCGGCCGACGCGCGCATGGTCTCAAAGAGGGTCATGATGCCGGCTTCGATCTCTGCCTGCGGCGTGGCAGGCGCGATAGCCGCAAGCGGAGCGGGACGCTGGATGGCGGCAGACCCACTCTGGCGATCGGCGTTCAGCAGGGCGAGCTCATTGGCCATGACAAGCTCGGCGATGGAGAGATTCTTGCCTGCCGCA
>CAXTJC010000209.1:0-6053 GCA_964244225.1 uncultured Acidobacteriaceae bacterium | reverse complement strand
GCGGGAGCGGCTGACATCGGATGCGGACGAGGCGCGGGCTTCGATTGAGGCGCGGCCGCTGATGGAGGTTCTGGAGGCGAGTTTTTCCAACCAGGTGCAGGTGACGCCGTGGCGCGCGAGTCTTGCGGAGACGCTGGCGGCGGAGATCGATCGGCTGATGGCGCTCTATGTGGACGCAGCTCCGCGAACGATGCGGGCGCGCGAGGGTGGCAGAGCGCTGATTGTGATGGCGATGCGGAGGGCGTTTGAAGGGGCGGGGGTGTGGGCGCTGATGCGGAAGGAGATTCGAGCGGCCGAGTATACGGCGGCCGGCGATCCGCTACGAATCGATTGTGGATACCGGCCGAATGGGACGATTCGGATGTTTCAGGCGGTGGCGCTGCGGGGCGATCTGGATGGCGCAAAGGTGTTGGCGTATGCGGCGAAGGATCTGGCGGCGGGCGTTCGATCAAAGGAAGGTGCGGCGCTGGAGTTGACTGCGATCGTGCCGTCGCTGCGTGAGGAAGCGCAGGGTGAGGATGAGGCAGAGCAGTATCGGTTTGCGGTGGAGATGATGGAGCGCGAGGCGATCCGGGTGATGACGGTAAAGGATCTGGGACGGATTGCGGCGACGGCGGCGCAGGTGCTGGGCGTATGAGTTAGAGACGTTCCAATTCGGTGCCTATAGTTGAGCACGCTGACCTTAGCGGCTCAAGCCGTATGGTCGTCGGGGAAGCTTAGGCTGTAGCTGAAGCCGTGCCTCTGACGAAGGTACTTCTTGATTTTACCTTTCTCTAAATAAAAGTTTGGGGATGGGGAAGGTTATACACGTCGCTTCGCTCTGTCTGTAAAGGCCAACACGGGGATTCTTCACTACGCTCAGAATGACAATTTTGGTCGGTGTGTCATCGGAATCTATACCAGGCGCGGCCTTCGTGGGCTGCGCTTTTCTTTTGTAACAGCGAGAGATCGGGAGGAATGATGGGATTGCAGGACGTAGTGGCGGGAGCGTGGCAGTGGCTGAACGGAGCCTCTGTGGAGGCGCGGGAGGAGACGTTGGGTGCGCGTAAGACGAGCGGCCTGCCGGCGATCCTGACGCCGTATAACCCGATGGCGCGGCCGGGACAGCAGGTGATGCCTAAGCCGACGGCGGCCAATCTGCGGCGATTCGCGGAGACGCCGGTGGTGCGAAGGGCGATCAATGTGGTGAAGGACCGGATCGCGTGCATGGATTGGCAGATTCGTGTGCGCCGCGGTTACACATTGGAGGAGGTGCCCGATGCGATGACGCGCATGAATGCGCTGCGGCTGTGCCTGGAGGAGCCGAATGTGAGCGACAGCTTTCGTCTGCTGTGGGAGCAGGTGCTGGAAGATCTGCTGGTGGGTGGGTTTGGGGCGATCGAGATGGAGGCGACGGGCGATGCGGCGAGGCCCTTTAATTTATGGGCTGTCGATGGCGCGACGATCCAGATCGATGCGAGCTGGCGGGGCGATCCGGAGAAAGCGCGGTATGCGCAGGCAACCGGGCTGCTGGGAACGGGCGCCCTGGTGCCGCTGCGGGATGACGAGCTGATGTATCTGAGGCTGAATCCGCGGACACATACGCCATTTGGACTGGGGCGGCTGGAGGTGGCGTTTGAGACGGTGAATCATCTGCTGAGTGCGAGCCGCTATGCGAGCCGGCTGGCCTCGAACTCCGTGGTGCAGTACGCGCTCTGGCTGGATGAAGCAACGCCGGAGCAGCACGACCGGTTGATCCGCTGGTGGCAGGACGAGATCGAGGGAACGGGGCGCGTGCCGATTATCAGCTCGCAGACGAAGCCGGAGGTGCTGCGATTTGCGGGTGGTACGGATGCCGACCTGCGCTTGCAGTGGCAGGAGTTTCTGCTGCGGCTGATCGCGAACGCCTTCGACCTGCCGCCTATGCTGCTGGGGCTGCAGCAGGATGTGAACAAGTCAACCGCGAGTGAGATGGCGGATGAGGCCTTCATGACAGCGATTGTGCCGGTGGCGAAGTTGATTGAAGAGCACATTACGCGGGACCTGTTTGCAAAGAAGCTGGGATGGCGGGAGTTTGAGTTTCGCTTCAACGATCTGAGCTCGCGGAACGAGCTGGAAGAGGTGCAGATTCAGACGGAGCTGCTGCGGGCGGGTGTGCTGAGTGTGGCGGAGGTGAGGGCGATACGCGGGCTCTCGCCGCTGGACGGGACGGTGGCCGGATGAGAGTGACGATTGACAACCTGGATGGGCTTGGGCCGATCGACTACAGCGATGAGCTTATGGCGGAGGGGCCGGTCACGATCGATCGCAAGCTGAACGTTCCGACGACGTGCCGGTGGATGATGCGCGATGGTCTCGAAAGGCCGGCGCGGTCGGGACGAGTGGTGGTGACGAGTGAAGATGGAAGCATCTTGTTCACCGGATATCTGCCGCAGGAGCCGGAGGCGGTGTGCGCGGGGGCTGGAGCGGGTGGGACGGTGTATCGGCTGCAGCTGAGCGCCATCAGCGATGACTGGCTGCTGGATAAGCAGGGAGTCGGCACAACCGGAGAGAGCTTTGCCGAGAGCGGCGATGCGCTGCTGCGCAGTCTGACGAGCCGGGTGGATGGAAGCCGGTTTACGACAACGGCGACGGGCCTGATTGCGCAGATAGGCAGTGTGACAACGAGTGCGGCGCGCAGCTGGTCCGAGAATGCAGGCGCGATTGCGAATGCTTCAGGGGCGAGCTATCGGGTGGTGAGCGGGCAGGTGATGATGGCGCCGCTTGGATCGGCTCGCTACACGTTGACGACGGCGGATGACAGTCTGAGCGAGAGTGGCCTTAAGCTGGGGATGACGCGGGATCTGGCGAACGATGTGACGGTCTCGGGTGAGATGGAGGCCGGAGCCTATGTGACGGAGATCTTCGTTGGAGATGGAACGACGAGCGCCTTTATGCTTGCTTCAGCGCCGTTCACGGCTGGATCTGTGGCAAGCCGGACGATTGTGCGGGATGACTTCAATCTTGGATCGATCGATCGGCAGCGATGGACGGGAGGCGATCCTGGATCGCACCTAAGCGTGGGCGCCGGTGGACTGATTCTGGGCGGAGGCAATGGACTGGATGGCCAGACGACGCTGATCGCGGCGAGCGCCGTGGAGCTTGGTGGCGTGGTGGTTCTTGAGGCGAGAAATGTCTCGCTGGGGCAGGGCAGCGACGGGGTTCTGCTGGGACTCTACGGCGGGTCGGTGAGCCGGGCGAGCTGCGTGGCGGGATTCGATGTGCGGCAGGCGAATGGGGCTACGACTCTCGGTGTCTTGGTAAACGGCGCGAGTGCGGGAGCGGCGGTGACGCTGGTGAGTGGACACCTGTACACCTTGCGACTTCATCTGCATGCAACGGAGACGCAGCGGGTTCGCCAGAGCTATGTCGTGATGGTGAATGGAGCGCTGGAGCAGTTTGGGGGTGGGCTGGTCGATGCGCCGCTGGATGTGGTGTTCGAGCTTGTGGATCTCGGGGTTGCTTCGAACACGCCGGCGACGGTGCTGTATGACGGCACGCTCGCGAGCTCACCGGCAAGCGTGAGCTTTGCGCCGGTGAACAGTGTGCAGCTGCTAGGAACGATAGGCGGCATTCAAGCCGAACGCATGTCGTCGGCGTGGGTGCGCGGTACGACAAGTGCAGGGGCTCCGGTGACGCGGCTCCAAGGTGTGGCGGGTTCCGGCGCGGACTTTTCGCTCGCAAGCGCGGGGGCGCTGCGGTTCTTTCCGGGGAGAGTGCCGGCGGCCGGCGAGCAGGTAACGGTGCGGTACAGGCGCAGGCGGCGGGCCGTGGCGCGCGTGCAGACCGCAGCAAGCGTGGTGGCTGAGGCGAGGGCCGGCCTGCCGGGCGAGGCGATCTAGCAGGGACGAGTGCTGGAGCCGGTGGCGCATAGCTCGGAGGACTGTGCCGCGGCTGCAAGCGCTCTGCTAAGCCTGGCAACAAACCGGGCTGAGGCCGTGGCGGGAACCTATGACGATGTGGGTCTCATTCCTGTGTGGCCGGGAGACCTGGTGAGTTTTGTAACTGAGTCTGATACGAACTTGATTATGGTTCGCCGGGTCCAGCTCACCGACGGGCTGGCAGCACCGGAGCTGGTGCACTGCCGGCTAGAGATTGCGAATGATTGGAGTGCCTGCGCATCGATTAAGACGTCAAAGACGCTGGCCGCGGATGCAGGCGACGTCTCCGTAGGCAGCGGATCATCGACGGTGCCGGGGCTGGGCGCCTTGCAGGTGGTGAGCGTCAGCACGAGTACTCTCCAGCTTGACGCGGGATGTGCTCCCCCGAGCGGCGGCGGCTTTGAGGTGCGGCGTACGGAGGGCAGCTTTGGCGCCGGGCAAGGCGGTGATCTGGTGCTGCGAAGCGGGGTGCGCGGGATGGCGATTCCACGCGGAGCGCAGGTGGAGCAGTTTTATGTGCGGATGTATGACGGCTCAACACCGCCGGTGTACTCGCGGCTCTCGATCGCCATCCTTACGAATGTTCCTGTGGGCTAAGGCCCGCGGAGGAGGAGGAGTGTGTCATGACGGACTTTGAAGCGCAGGTACTGGCAGACCTGAGTGTTTTGAAAAGCCAGATGCGGCAGGTGATGGGGATCGGTGAGCCGGGCCGGCTGAACCAGCTGGAGGATCGCGTGGCACGGCATGAACGCGGGATGCAACGGATGAAGGGAGTGGCCGGAACGGCAGGGGGGCTGCTGACGATCGCTCATCTGGCGATGGATTACCTGCGAAAGCATTGATTGCGGGAGGAGCGGAACAGGGTCTCGCTATACTCAGGAGATGAGCGGGCAGGCCTTGGTAGGCGTGGTGATGGGAAGCCGCAGCGACTATGCGGTGATGCAGGCCGCGGTCGAGATTCTGATGGAGTTCGGGGTGCCGCATGAGGCGCGGATTGTGTCGGCACATCGGACTCCGGATCTGCTGTTTGAGTATGCTGCGAGTGCGGCGGATCGCGGTCTGCGCGTGATCATCGCAGGTGCGGGCGGAGCGGCGCATCTGCCGGGCATGCTGGCCGCAAAGACCGTGGTGCCGGTGTTGGGAGTGCCGATTTCGGCGACTGCGCTGCAAGGAATGGATGCTCTGCTCTCGATCGTGCAAATGCCGAAAGGGGTGCCGGTGGGTACGCTGGCGATCGGCGCGGCGGGTGCGATGAATGCCGGGCTGCTGGCGGTGGCAATCCTGGCAACGACTGATGTGGAGCTGCAAGAGAGATTGAAGGCATGGCGATCGGCACGAACAGCCGAGGTGCTGGCGCAGACGCTGGATGATGAGGGCGAGCGATGAGCGCGGGGGAGCGCGCTACAGGGCTGCCGATTCTGCCGGGTGCGACGATCGGAATCTTTGGCGGAGGGCAGCTTGGCCGGATGACGGCCATGGCGGCACGCGGCATGGGCTATCGCATTCTGGTGCTGGATCCGGATCCGGCGTGCCCAGCGCGGTTCGTGGTGGATGGCTGCATTGAGGCCGGGTGGGATGACAGCCGGGAGGCGGCAAACCTGGCGCGGGGCTGCGATGTGGTGACGCTCGAGATCGAGCAGATCTCTGAACGCAGCATGGAGGCGGCCGGCAGCTTTGTTCCGGTTCGGCCCGGACGTGCAATCGTTACCATGATCCAGAGCCGCGTGGAGCAGAAGAACTGGCTGCGGCGCAATGGATTTCCGCTGGGTGACTTCCGCGTGGTGCGGACGCTTGCGGAGCTGCGGGCCGCTGTGACAGAGATGGGTGGCCAATGCTTCTGCAAAAGCTCGCGTGGGGGCTACGATGGCCGCGGGCAAGGCAAGGTTGGATTCGCGGCGGGAGTTGATTTCGAGACCGAGATCCGCGGTGCGTGGGAGGCGCTGGGCGAAGGCGAGGGTGTTGTCGAGAAGGCTATCGATCTGGAGCGGGAGATCAGTGTGCTCGTTGCGCGGAACCCGCATGGCGAGGTGAAGGTGTACTCCCCGGCGTGGAACCATCATGAAAATCAGGTGCTTGCGTGGAGTGTCATCCCGGCGCCGCTCCGCTCGTCTCTGCAGGACGAGGCGGAACGACTTGCGCGTGAGCTGGCGGATA
>CAXTJC010000208.1:0-6074 GCA_964244225.1 uncultured Acidobacteriaceae bacterium | reverse complement strand
TCACTGAGATCGATGTCGCCCTGCATGTTTGAGGGGGGAGCTTTTTCGGCGTAGGCGATGCGGAAGAATCGCGCGGTGACGGGGGCGAAGTCCATGGTGTGCTGGACGGCGCCCGCGGTGGGAAGGCGGACGACATCGGTGAAGCTGGCGCCGTCCTGGCTGGACTGAAGGACGGGGCCGCCGTTGTTCTCGCCTAGAAAGATCGAGAGTGGATCGCGCGGGCCGCCGGCGGCGTAGGTGACGGACTGGATGGTGGTGGGCTGAGCGAACTCGTAGCGGATCCAGCCTGTCTCACCGGGTTTGGCGGCGAGGAAACGGACGTCGGAGTTGAGGTCGTGGTCGTAGAGCTGTGCGGCGTTTTCGACGGCGCTGCCGGCGGAGGTGGTGATGGTGGGATGGAGGGAGGCGATGGATTTTTCGATGGCGGGCTCGCGGATGGCGAGGACGACTGTGTCAGCGCCGAAGTCTTTGGCGGGTGCGGGTTTGTCGCCGCCGCCCATCGCGCCCATGAGGTCCTGCTGGGCGAGAGTGCCGAAGGGGCCGGTGGCGCGGGGCGGCGGAGGGAGAGTGCCGGTGAAGGGCTTGCCGCCTTCGACCGAGGTCTCTGACCAGGTAACCTTCTTCATGGCCTGCTCGGGTTTGACCCAGGGGCCACCGCTTTCGGACCAGCCGGGCGAGCCGGCGATGGCCATCTCGAAGCCGTAGGAATCGCCCTTCTGGATGGCGAAGCGGAAGGCATCCTGCCAGCCGGGCTGCATGTAGATGAGGCGCTGATCGACCACCTTTGGTGTGTTGAGGGCGGCGTCGAAGTTCTGGAAGCCGGCAATGCCGACGCGGTGCATCCAGTCGATGTCCTGGCCGATGCCATCCTTGGTGATATTGCCGTTCATCCAGTGCCACCAGACGCGGGGGTGGGCGGCGGCGGGTGGGTTTGCGAAGGCTGCGGCGAGGGGGTCAGAGGCGGCTTGTTGTGCGTTCACTGTGCCGAGGGCGGGTGAGATGAGGCAGGCGGCGAGGGCGAGGGTGGAGGCACGACGGGGAGCAGTGAGCTTAGAGGCAAACATCGGCGGTCTCCAGAGAGGCGTTGGGCAAAGCTGCTACTGCAGCATGTATGCCACGCGACAGGTTGCGGTTAGAAGTTGACGCGCGCGGAGAACTCCAGGATGCGGGGATCTAGGGCTGAGGTGACACGGCCGTAGGTTCCGGACCCAACCGAGGTATCTACGTTGCCGAAGTTGGGGTGATTGAGGAAGTTGAAGGCCTCCGCGCGAAACTGCAGGTTTAGCCGTTCGTAGAGGGGAAAGGTTTTGTAACCGGCGATGTTGAAGGAGATCTCTCGCGGCCCGCGGATGGTGCCGGGGCGTGCGTTGCCGTAGAAGCCGTTCGCAGGGGCGGCGAAGGAGGCGGTGTCGAACCATTCGGTTTTGGTCTTGAGGAGACGAATGGGGGCGATCTGGTTGGGCCGTGTTGCGAGACCGTTATTCCCGGTGGAGATGCCCGGTGTAAAGGCGAAGCCGCTCTCAAGCACGCTGAGCGTGGCAAGACTCCAGCCGCCGAGGACCTGACGCTCGAGGAGGTTGCCGCCGGTGCGGAAGGCCTGAATGTCGTAGACGCCGGAGAAGGTAAGGACGTGCGTGCGATCGAAGTTGGATGGGCCATATTCGACGGCGAGGTTGCGCCAGTCCTGAATGCCCTGGCCACCGCCGCCGGCGATGCTGCCGCCGCCGCCGCCGTTGCTGGAGTGGCCGAACTGCGAGAGCGATTTGCCGTACGCGTAGGCAACGGTGGCGTTGACGGAGTTTTTGCGATAGACGAAGCCGGCCTGGAGGGCGTTGTAGTTGCCGGAGCCGATGCCGGCCTCGGTGTAGATGTTGGAGTAGCCCTTGTAGGGGCGTGTGAAGTCGGGGCTGGATGCGTTGGTGTTGATGCAAGGATCGAAGTCATAGGAGGTGACGATCGGCTGGCCTGCGATGCAGTTGGTGGTGGCGGAAAACTGGCTGGGTGCGGATACGCGCAGGGGCTCATTCTGGTCGTAGCCGAAGGTGTCCTGATGGCGAAACTGGGTTCCGGCGTAGGTGATGTTCAGAACTGCGCTGGGGAAGAGCTCGCGCTCAACAGAGAGGCTGTAGGACTGCAGCATGGACGGAGTGAAGTTCGGTCCGACCGCGTTGAGGGTTTGGGGCGAAAGGCCGGTGGCGAGCCCCGAGGTGGGATTCTCGAGGGTGCCGGAGGTGATGTTGGAGCTTTGCGTGAAGGGCGGGTTCTGACCGAAGGCGTTGTAGATGGCTTCGACCGCTAGGCGCGAGTAGCCGATACCGTACCCGGCACGGATGGAGGTTTTGCCGTCGCCGGTGAGATCATAGGCGAAGCCGATGCGGGGTGCGAAGTTCTTCATTTTGGCGCTGAAGAAGCCGTCTTTGACGCCATTCCGGCCGGCGAAGACGAGACCTGTCTGCAGATTGGCGGCGGCGCCGGCGCTGTTGAGCGGCGTGCCGTTTGCGCCAGTGACGAAGCCCCCTCCTACCAGAACGACGGGAGCCTGCGCGGCGCTGTACTGCGAGGCGAAGAAGGAGGAGACCTGGTCGCCCGAGCTTGTGTTGGGGGAGAAATAGATCCAGCGCAGGCCGGCGTTTAGGGTGAGCTTGCGGCTGGCGTGCCAGTCATCCTGCGCGTAGACCTCTCCCTGGCGGTAGTGGAAGGAGCCGCTGCGCTGGCCGCTGTCCTGATGGTAGGAGGAGTCGAGACCGAGGAGATAGTCGGCGACAGGATCGCCGGTGCGCGTGCCGTTGAAGGCGAAGGAGCCGCCGGGAAGGGTGAAGACGTTCTGGTTTTTAACGCCGGCGATGTAGAGCGCGCCGAACTGCAGGACGTGCGATCCCTTGGACCAGCTGACGTCGTCCTGCAGGATGCCTTCTCCGTCCGAGGCGTGGATGGGCGGAGTGCCGGCGCCGAAGCCGTTATATCCGCCGCTGAAGGAGATGGATGGAGACTTATTCAGAACGTTGGCATTCGGGAAGGCCTGACTAATTGTGACGCCGGACGGCAGTTGGTAGTTGGAGGTATTGATGCGTGGTTTGTCGTAGGTCTCGGCAATTGTGGCTGTGTTGATGAGGCGAGGTGTGATGGTGGAGCTGAGACGCACCATCATATTCATGCCGGTTGTGTAATAGGTGGTTGGCGTAGTTGAGAAGATGCCGCCACCGAAGGAGTTATACGGGATGCCGTTCTTTACTTGTTCGTAGGTGACGCGGCCGGTGAGGACTTCGTTGTCCGTAATGTAATGGTCGACGCGGTAGTTATAGCTGTCCTGCCCAAGCGTCTGCGACTGCTGATTGATGTAGTTGAGAGTGCTTCCTGGATTGTTCGGGAGCTCGCCGAGGGTGTTCAGCAAAGCGATGGCGTTGGGATCGATGCAAGCGGGGCTGATGGTATTGGCGCCGGTAATGCAATTGGTGGCTCCGCGCGCGGCGAGCTGCGAGGGCCCGAGGGCATCCTTGAAGGCGAGAGGCGATTTATTGGTGAGGGTGCCGGCACGCTGCGCGGCCGTGAAGACCAGGCCCTGGGCGGTAGATCCGGTGGTGATGCGACGCCACTCATTCGAGGCGAAGAAGAAGGTCTTGTGCTTTCTGTCGGTGTTGTAAAGGTGCGGCACCGAGACCGGACCACCGAAGGAGTAGCCGAAGATGTTCTGGCGGAGCTTGCTTTTGATGATCGCGAAGTAGGGGTTGGCGTCGAGAGCGTCGTTGCGGAAGTAGTCCCACGCACTGCCGTGGAAGGTGTTGCTGCCGGATTTCGTCTGCACGACGACCTGGCCGGAGCCGGCGAGACCATAGCGGGCACTGTAGTTGTCTTTGAGGATGCGGAACTCATCGATGGAATCGACGATGGGGAGGACGTTAATGTTTGCGAGATTGCCGGTGTTCATGTTGTACACGCCATCGAGGGTGTAGACGGAGTACTCGACGGAGGCGCCGTTAACGATCAGCGTGGTTCCGCCGGTGAGGCCGCCCGCGGACTGCTGATTGTTGCCCGCGGTGCTGCTGACTCCGGGTATGAGCTGCCCCATGGACTGGAAGTTTCGGCCATTGAGCATGAGGTTTTCCACCTGCTTGGAGGTGATGGTTCCAGCTGAGCCGGAGTCCTGCGTCTCTACGGCAAGTTGATCGGCCGTGACCTCGACCTGCTGACTGGTGCTGCCGACCTTGAGACTGAGGCTGGACTCTCGTGTCTGGCCGGGATCGAGCGCAACGTGCTGCACCTCTGTCGAGGAGAAGCCGTCTTTACTGACGCGGACCGAGTATTCGCCTGGAATGAGGGCGTCCGCGCTGTAAAAGCCACTCGCATTGGTGGTGAGCGTTTTGGCGACGCCGGTGGCCTCGCTTGTGACGATGACCTGCGTCTCCGCGAGAGCCGCGCCTGTTTCGTCGGTGATTGTGCCGCGGATGGACCCCTGATTTCCTTGCGCAAGGGATACCGCTGAGAGGAGCGCGAGTGCTGCGGGTAGAGCAAGCAGACGCTGCCTAATTCCATGCCGTCGTGGATCCATTCCTGCCTCCGCGAAACGGGCCATGCACGGAGGCGAGTCACCGACCGAGGCTCTGCCAGGATCTGGCGAGCATGTCGAATGGGATCGCTTTCGTGTGGTTCGCTCAACGCGAGCGGAACCGAGCCACAAATTTCGAGGCAACAGTAAGCCGGTCAAACAGCACTGTCAAGACTATTTGAGAACTATTCCCCTATTGCACTTTCGTCGTCAAAGGCTTGCGCCGGTTGAGATCTCCCGATATAGGCCTTACCTAAAAGAGTCGGGTGTCTATCGACCAAGGGCAAGGTTGAGGTTGAGGACGTTGACGCGGGGCTCGCCCAGCAGGCCGAGCTGACGCTGGACGATGTGCTGGCGGACGAGGCTCTCTACAGCTGCTTCAGAGAGGTGACGCTCACGGGCGATGCGAGGGACCTGATACAGCGCGGCCGCGGGAGTGATGTCGGGGTCAATGCCGGAGCCTGAAGCGGTGACGAGATCAACAGGGATAGATGTGGCGGCGTTGACGGACTCCGACTTGACGCTGGCGTCGACGCGATCAATCAGAGCTTTATTGGTTGGGCCATAGTTCGAGCCGGAGGAGGCTGAGGCGTCGTAGCCGGTACCGGCGTTCGATGGTCGGCTGTGAAAGAAGCCGGGCCCGGTGAAGGCCTGGCCGATGAGCGCCGAGCCGATGGGCTGGCCGTCGCGCAGGATAAGCTGTCCGTCTGCTTTATCGCGCATGGTGAGATGGGCGATGCCCGTGATGGCAAGCGGGTAAACGATGCCGAGAAGGAGTGCCGTGATCACGGTATAGCGGAGGGCGATAAGGAGTTGCTGCTTCATGGCTAATTCCCTGAACTTATATGTGCTTGAAACGGTTACGTTCTCGATCAGGCCAGGTGAAGAGCCACGATGAGAACGTCGAGCAGCTTGATGCCGACGAAGGGAACGATTAGTCCGCCAAGGCCGTAGACGAGCAGGTTGCGCTGCAGCAGAGCAGCGGCGGACATGGGCCGATAGCCGACGCCACGCAGGGCGAGAGGGATGAGGCCGATGATGATAAGCGCGTTGAAGATGACAGCGGAGAGCACGGCCGACTCGGCGTTATGCAGATGCATGATATTGAGCGCTCTGAGGACTGGAAAGACGCCGGCGAACATGGCGGGGATGATGGCGAAGTACTTGGCTACATCGTTCGAGATGGAGAAGGTGGTGAGGGCTCCGCGGGTCATAAGGAGCTGCTTGCCGATGGCGACAATCTCGATGAGCTTGGTGGGATTTGAGTCGAGATCGACCATGTTGCCAGCTTCTTTCGCGGCCTGCGTACCTGAGTTCATGGCGACACCTACGTCTGCCTGAGCGAGGGCTGGCGCGTCGTTGGTGCCGTCGCCGGTCATGGCGACAAGCTTGCCGCTGGCCTGTTCGCGGCGGATGAGGTCCATCTTGTCCTTGGGCTTGGCTTCGGCGAGGAAGTCATCCACGCCGGCCTCACGCGCGATGGCGGCGGCGGTGAGGGGGTTGTCGCCGGTGATCATGACGGTGCGGATGC
>CAXTJC010000207.1:0-6076 GCA_964244225.1 uncultured Acidobacteriaceae bacterium | reverse complement strand
ATGTGACTCTGACGGGCGAGACTGAGATCGCCGACGCGGAGAGCGTGCTGCGGGCAGAGCAGGTGACAATGACGGAGAGCACGGGCGACGCGGAGGCCGCGGGATCGGTGCAGGTGACGTACCGCCAGGCAGCTGCAGACCGGGCGCGGGAGACGCAGGCCGGCGTGCGGCCGGAGGCACAGGCGCCTGGAGCGGGCGCAACGCCGGAGCCGATTCATGCGGTGGCGGAGCGAGCGGTGCTGCACAAGGAGACGGGTATCGCGACATTCTTTGGGACGCCGAAGCTGCGGGCGCGGCTGTGGCAGGGGGGCTCGCAGGTGGAGGCGCCGGTGCTGGTCTTCGGGCGCGAGGAAGGGACACTCGACGCGTATGGAGCCGGTGCGGGCGATGCGCTGCCGGTGCGGACGGTGCTGGTGAGCAAGGCCAAGGAGAGTACGGCGGTCGCAGGCAAGCAGGCGGAGAGGCCGCAGGTGCTGCGGGTGCAGAGCGGGCGGCTGCACTACGCGGATGCGCTGCGGCGGGCGGAGTTCAAGGGCGGCGTGGTGCTTGAGGATGCGGATGGAACGATGCGAAGCCGCGAGGCTGTGGCGACGCTGGCGCCTGCGGCTGTGCTGACGCCCGTGGCTGTGAAGACGTCGGTGGGTCCGACTAAGACGGACGCGGGTGGCGAGGTGGCGAAGGGGAAGGCCAGGGTTGCGGGCCTGGGTGGGCTCTCCGGCGCGGGGCTGGAGCGGGTGACGGCGGTGGGGGATGTGGAGGTTCGGCAGCCGGGACGACTCGCGACAGGGCAGCAGGCGGTGTATACGGCGGCGGATGGGGTGTTCGTGCTGACGGGCGGCAATGGCGTGCTGCCGAAGGTGACGGACGACGGGAACGGATCGGTGACGGGCGCGACGCTGCGGTTTCGGTCGGGAAGCGGGGCGGGGGATAATAACGTGATGGTCGAGGGTCGGGCGAAGGATGGGACGGGTCTCGCGAAGGGCGAGACGGCGGCGGTGGGCGATGGGCGCGTGCATACGCGGACGAAGGTGAAGCAGTAGGGATGAAGACGCTCGCGGCGGAGGAGATCGGTAAACAGTACGGCGGGCGGCAGGTGGTGCGCGGGGTGTCGCTCGAGATCCGGCAGGGTGAGGTGGTAGGCCTGCTGGGACCGAACGGCGCGGGGAAGACGACGAGTTTCTATATGATCGTCGGGCTGGTGCGGCCGGACACGGGGCGGGTGTTGGTGGACGGCAACGACATCAGCCGGCTGCCGATGTATCTGCGGGCGCGCAAGCATGGGATCAGCTATCTGCCGCAGGAGCCGTCGATCTTTCGCAAGCTGACGGTGGAGGACAACATCCTGGCGGTGCTGGAGACGCAGGAGCTGAGCTGGGAGACGCGGCGCACGCGCACGGAACGGTTGATTGAAGATCTAAACTTGGGCCATGTGCGAAAGACGCGAGGCTACGCGCTGAGCGGCGGCGAGCGGCGGCGGGTGGAGATTGCACGCTGTCTGGCGATCGAGCCCAAGTTTATTCTGCTGGATGAGCCCTTTTCCGGGATTGATCCGATTGCGGTTTTGGATCTGCAGGAGATTATCTTCGGATTGAAGCGCAGCGGTATTGGTGTGTTGATTACAGATCATACGATCCGTGAGACGCTGTCGGTGACGGACCGCGCGTACATCATCGCGGAGGGCCGGATCTTTCGCGCCGGAACGCCGTCGGAGCTGGGGCGGGACCCGGAGGTGAGACGGATTTATCTGGGCGAGAACTTCTCGATGGAGTGAGCCCGCGGGCTTTCGAGAACGTTACAACTTCTGTTGTAAAGCCGGGTTTTCGAGGGCACAAGGGACTTGCAGTAAGCATAGACTGGCTCCACATGCAGGTCCGGCATGTAGACTGTGGCCACCTGAGAGAAGTTAGATGGGCGCAGTGATTGAAGCAGGAGTCCGACCTCTTTGTAGTGGAGCCGGGCAGGACATTTACAGTAAGCAGGCAGAGAGACAGGTCTGCATGGAAGGAATCGAGCACGCGTGTTACTTCAACCAAAGCTGAATTTGAGGGTGTCGCAGCGGCAGGTACTGACTCCTGGACTGGTCCAGATGGTCAGCGTTCTGGCGCTGAACAAGCTTGAGTTGAAGGAGATGATCAACACCGAGATGATCGAAAACCCGGTGCTTGAGGAGCTGGAAGAGACGGGTGTCTCGTTTGAGGAGATTGCCGGCCGCGAGGGAGACCGGGAGCGCTCCGCCGAAGAGGTTGCAACGGAGGCGGAGCGGGTCGAGAAGGATCCATTCGACGAGATCGACTTTGGCGAGTACTTCAAGGACTTTCTCGATCCGGGCTATAAGACGGCTTCAAACTTTGAGGAGTACGACAAGCCATCGTTCGAGCACTTTCTTTCGCAGCCGAGCACACTGACCGATCACCTGATGTGGCAGCTGGGGTCAATGACGCTGCGCAGCGAGGTGAAGATGGCGGCGGAGCTGATCATTGGCAACCTCGAGGACAGCGGCTATCTGTTGACGACCGAGGAGGAGCTGATCGATTCCATGCTGCAGTTTGCGGCGCCGCCGCGAGCGCAGCCGATTCCGTTTGAGCGCGGGATGCGTGGGCGGATGGGCGAGATGGCGGTGGAGGCTGGCGGCGGGTCGCATGAGAGTCAGGGGATCTCCGCGATCGCGGCGGGTGCCGATGCGGAACGGGAGCGTCTGCGGGCGGTAGTATGCGACGCGCTGAAGGTGATTCACACGCTCGACCCGATCGGTGTGGGTGCGCGCGATCTGCGCGAATGCCTGCTGCTGCAGATCGAGGCGCAGAGGATGGAAGCGGCTGTGGCGCTTGGGCGAGTGGCGGCGCGGAGCCTGCGCAAAGGCGTTACGGCGGAGGCCGCGGCGGGGATCTTCGGTACGGCCTCGCACATTGTGACGAACTGCCTGAGCCTGCTGCAGAAAAAAGATATGCGGGAGCTGACGCGCGCGTGCGGGTGCACGGCGGAGGAGGTGAACGCGGCGGTCGAGTACATACGCACGCTCGATCCGCGGCCGGGGCAGCGCTATAACGAATCCGAGACGCGGCTGATTGAGCCGGATGTGGCGTTTGTGAAGCGCGATGAGAAGTACGTGGTGCTGATGAACGAAGAGGATATGCCGGCGCTGCGGCTGAACCAGAGCTATCGCAAGATGATCGGGCAGGAGCAGACGGAGAAGCAGGTCAAGGACTACGTCAAGGAGCGGTATAAGTCGGCGATCCAGCTGCTGCGCAATATCGAGCAGCGCAAGAATACGATTCTGCGGACGTGCGAGGTGATCGTGCGGCGGCAGGTGGACTTCCTCGAGCATGGCGTGGAGGCGCTGCGGCCGATGATGATCAAGGAGGTGGCCGAGGAGATCGGTGTGCATCCCTCAACGGTGAGCCGCGCGGTGGCGAACAAGTATGTACACACATCGCAGGGCGTGTTTGAGCTGCGCTTCTTCTTTTCCGAGGGCGTGAACGGGCCGGAGGGCGGCGATCTGCCGCTGGTGCTGTTGAAGCGTAAGGTGAAAAAGCTGATTGAGGATGAGGATTCGCGCAAGCCGCTGACGGACGATCAGCTGGCGGCGGAGCTGCAGCGGCAGGGCATCCAGGTGACGCGGCGGACGGTGGCGAAGTATCGCGAAGATATGCAGATCCCCAGTACGCACCAACGCCGTGTACGCTGAGACGCATCGTAACGAGAAGATGTATCTCGAGGTGCACGCACGATGAATGTTGAAGTGACTGGACGACAGACGACGGTGACTCCGAAGCTGAAGCAGCAGGCTGAAGAGGGATTGAAGCAGATCTCGACCATTGTTGGAAAGACCGGCAATTGCCATGTGATTCTGACTGAAGACAAGTACCGGAAGATCGCCGAAGTGACGGTGAAGGGAAAAGAGATTGAGTTTGTTGCGACGGCGGAGGGCGCAGACATGACTGTGGCCCTGCACGATGCGCTGGCGAAGGTGGAGCAGCAGACGGTGCGGCACAACCAGAAGCAGACGGTTGGCCGCAGGCACCCGAAGGATGATCTGAAGACGGCGTCTGCCGCTCTGGCGGATGAGGGTACAGGAGCGGTATAGGGCCTGCGCGCAGGCTTCGCCGCCATGGCGGGTGGATGCTAGGATGCCACCATGCCGGCGAAGCGTGTGCCAAGGAAGACGATGCCTCCGCGCAAGAAGATGAAGGACGGGCCATCGGGAGCGCGCGAGCTGGTGGTGCTGACGGGGCTCTCCGGTTCGGGGAAGCTCTCAGCGCTGAAGACGTTTGAGGACCTGGGCTACTACTCGGTGGACAATCTTCCGCTGGAGCTGATTCCGCAGTTTGCGGAGCTGGTGCGGCAGTCGAAGTCGATCGACCGCGCGGCGCTTGTGGTGGATGTACGCGAGGGCATGAAGCTCGAGCAGTTTCCCGCGACGCTGCGCACGATTCAACGCATGCTGCCGACGCGGGTGGTCTACCTCGAGGCGTCCGACGAGGCGCTGATCCGGCGATTTTCGGAGACGCGCCGGCCGCATCCGCTGGGCCGGGATGAGACGGTGCTGCAGTCGATTCGCGCAGAGCGCAAGCGGTTGGACCCGATCCGGAATGTCGCGGACATTCTGCTCGACACGACAAAGTTCACGGTGCACGAGCTGAAGGCGCACATCAATGCGCAGTTCAATCGTGGGGAGAGCGACCGGAATCTTACGGTGTCGACAATCAGTTTTGGGTTCAAGAACGGTGTGCCGGCAGAGGCGGACCTGGTCTTCGATGTGCGTTTTTTGCCGAACCCGCACTTTATTCCGGAGTTTCGCAAGCTGACCGGCAAGCACCCGAAGGTGGCGAAGTATGTAAGGCAGTTTCCGCAGACGCAGGAGTTTCTGGACAAGGTGACGGAGCTGATGAAGTTTCTGCTGCCGCACTACATTAAGGAAGGCAAGAGCTATCTGACGGTGGCGTTTGGGTGCACGGGCGGGCAGCACCGGTCGGTGTTCATTGCTGAAGAGATGAAGAAGCGGCTGGCCGTGGATGGGTACCGGGTTAAGACGGGGCATCGGGATATGCCGCGGTGAGTGTTGAAGGATGCGGCGTGATGCACTCAGCTTTGTTGTTAGCCCACCGGTGATGGAATAGTTCGGGCGAATACAGGGGTCTCTCCACTTCGCGTTGCTCCGGTCGAGATGACGGCTTCTGGTTGTGTTCGATTGGTTGTGTTTCGATTGCTTCCATCCCAGCAGCAGCGGAGACCTAGGGACACTCTGATTTAGTCCTGAACCATGACCAAGCTCACCTCAGCGGCTAAAGCCGCACTGCAAATAAAGGCTTGCGGCATGGCTAAAGCCATGCCCTTAACCAGCGGTGACTCAATCAGAGTGCCCCTAGAATAGAGGCATGGTGGAACGATCCCAGCGGGTGACGGCGGCGTGAGACGACTCTGGCGGTTGCTCGAGTATTTGCGACCCTATCTGGTGTACTCGGCCGGATCGGTGGTGCTGCTGGCGATCGTGGGTGCGATGGCGGCGTTTCGTGTGCTGCTGGTGAAGCCGATCTTCGATAATGTGCTGGCGCCGGATGCACCGCTGTCGCGCGATGTGCTGGTGTTCAAGGTGCCGCATATGGCGCATGCGCTGAACCTGCACTTTCTGGTTCCGAGCCACTTTCACAACGCGTGGACGGTGGTGGCCTATGCGCTGGTGGCTTCGGCGCTGGTGAAGTCCGCGTGCGACTATGTGGGGACGTATCTGGTGAACTACGCGGGATTCGGAATGATCACGGATCTGCGCAACGATCTGTACGAGGCGGTGCTGCGGCGATCGGTGGCGTTCTTTCAGAAGCATGCGACGGGCACGCTGCTGTCGACGCTGATCAACGACATCGAGAAGGTGCAGTTTGCGATGTCAAGCGTGCTGGGCGATCTGCTGCAGCAGATCTTTACGCTGCTGTTTCTGATTGGCGTGGTGGTGCTCTATGGCGGCAAGCTGGCGTGGGTTCTGCTGCTGTTTGTGCCGGTGATTGTGCTGTCGGCGCGGCGGATCGGCAGGCGGGTGCGGCAGACGACACGGCGCGGGCAGGACAAGCTGGCTGAAATCCAG
>CAXTJC010000206.1:0-6129 GCA_964244225.1 uncultured Acidobacteriaceae bacterium | reverse complement strand
GAGGAGCAGGCCAACCGGCCTGCTCCTTCTTTTGCTCCCGTCGCACTCTCCTCGCTCACAGTCACACCGTCACCGCAAGCAGACAGCGGCCCTCACGGAATCGCAGCCTGGTGCTATAGTTCGTCTATCACGATCCATCGGGCCCATCTTCCTCGCGAGGTGATCATGCTCCGGTCGAAGTCCTTTCTCTTCTTTCTCCCCTGCATTCTTTCCGCGGCTGCCCAAACCGTCAGCCCGCCCGGCAACACGACCGACGAGGCCGCCATCCGCGTCGTCGTCCAAAGCGAAGCCGACGCCTGGAATCGAGGTGACGCCGAAGCCTTCGGCGCACACTACGCCGAAAACGGCAGCTTCACCAACGTCATCGGCCAGCAGCTCTATGGCCGCGAAGCCTTCGTCAAACAGCACGCCAGCATCTTCAGCACCATCTACAAGGGCAGCCACAATACCCTCACCATCGGTCACATTGCCTTTCTCCGGCCCGATGTCGCCGTCGTCGACATCGACGGCATTCTCTCCGGCGCCACCCGTCTTCCGCCCGGTCTCAAGCCCGCCGAGGACGGCGCCCTGCACGTCAAACTCCAGGAAGTCCTGACCAGGGAGCACGGCCAATGGCAGATCGCCGCCTTCCACAACGTCGCCGTCTATCCCCTTCCGCCCAGCAGTTAGAGCATCTCTCCTGAACGGGTAGAGCAGGCCGCTCCCGGTTGCGCCATCTTCTCTCAAGGAGTGGACCCTCACCCCACCCGGCACACCAGACACTTCAGATATCGCGTCTCCGGCAGCGTCAGCACCTCCGGATGATCCGGCGCCGCACCCCGGCTCTCAAGCACCTGCACCGTCCGCCCCGCGTCCACCGCCGCCGCCCGCACCACCTCGCGAAACTCCGGCTCCGCCACATGGTGTGAGCACGAGCACGTCACCAGCACCCCGCCCGGCTCAAGCATCGTCAGCGCCCGCAGATTCAGCTCCTTATACCCCCGCAGCGCGCCCTCCGCCGCCCGCTTCGTCTTCGCGAACGCCGGCGGATCCAGCACCACCGCCCCAAACCGCTCGCCCGCCTCCGCAAACGCCCGCAGCAGCTCGAACGCATCCGCCTCAATCCAGTCCACCTCGCCCCGCACCTGCTCCCGGTTCAGCTCCAGGTTCCGGTCCGCCACCTCAAGCGCCGCCCGGCTCGCATCCATCCCCGTTACCCGCCCGCACACCCGCGCCAGATGTAGCGCAAATCCACCCTGGTAGGTACACACATCGAGCGCCCGACCGCCGGCCAGCCCACCCGCGGCCGCATTTCCCGCAACAACCCGCGCTACCGCATCGGACGCCGCCTGATAGTTCAGCCGCTGGTCGAGGAACGCGCCCGTCTTCTGCCCAGCCCCAACGTCGTAGTGGAACCCCAGCCCGTTCAGCCGAAAGATCGTCTCCGTCTGTGGCGTACTCCCTGTCACTAGAAGAGGTTCTGTAGGCGACTCAGATAGCTCCTCAAGCTCCCGCATCCGCGGATCCGGTCGCTCCCACACCGTGATACCCTCGCCCTTCTCAGACGTCGGTAGAAAGCGCGAAAAAGACCCCCTAACCTCCGCGAAATGCTGCTTGACCGCAGCGGAAATTGCATCTCTCACGTCATCGCGTGCCATGCCCTGGGTCAGCAGCTGCAGCATCACCAGCGACCCGTACTGGTCCATCACCACACCTGGCAGCCCATCCGCCTCGCTGAAGATAAGTCTCCTGCCATCAATTACTTCCGAGCACGCCGCAAGCTCCTCCCGCAGCCGCAAAGCCGCCCTGGCCCGCTCCCGCACCACCTCCAGGAACCCTGCCCGGTCCAGGTCGCCGCCCCTCGTCACCAAGCGCACCGCGATCGTCGAAGCCGAGCTGTAAGTTCCACATCCTAAAGCGCTTCCGCGCCCATCCAGCACCCGTACCAAGCCGCCCCCGATCGCGCCGCCGCTTCCCTCCTCCAACTCATCCCGATACACCCAAACATGCCCTGCCCGGAGTCTGTCCGCGGCTCTTCGGCTCACCCGAACCGCGGCCGTATCCTCTTGCATCGATTGCACTTCACTCATCATCCACCCTCGCACGGTTATCCCACACAGCGTATCTTTAGTCTAGTGCAAACAGCAGACGTCATCATCCTCGGAGCCGGCGCCGCCGGCCTTCTCTGCGCCATCGAGGCCACCCGGGGCGGCGCGCGCGTTCTCCTTCTCGACCACGCGGATCGTATTGGAAAGAAAATACTTATCTCCGGCGGCGGCCGCTGCAACTTCACCAATCTGCACACCGCAGCCGAGAACTTCCTCTCCGAAAACCCGCACTTCGCCAAGTCCGCGCTCGCCCGTTATACCCCGCGGGACTTCATCGATCTCGTTGAAAAACATGGTATTTCCTATCACGAAAAGACCCTCGGTCAGCTCTTCTGCGACGGCTCCGCGCAGCAGATCGTCACCATGTTGCAGAGGGAGTGCACCGAGGCAGGAGCGAGGTCGCAGCTTGGCGTGAAAGTGCAGCGGATTGAAAGAGATACAGAATTTACGGTGTATGCCGGAGCAGATACTTTTAGAGCTCCGGCGCTGGTCGTGGCGACGGGCGGCCCGTCTATCCCGAAGATGGGCGCGACCGGGTTTGGCTATGACGTCGCGAAGCGTTTTGGAATGAACGTGATACAGCCACGTCCGGCGTTGGTGCCGCTGGTGTTCTCTGAGACAGACCGGCAGTCGTGGTGCGATCTGGCTGGGGTTGCGACAGAGGTAGTGGCGCGCTCAGGCAAGGGTGTGTTCCGCGAGCGTATGTTATTGACGCACAAAGGGTTAAGCGGGCCGGCGGGGCTGCAGGTTTCGAGCTACTGGAGCGAAGGGCAGGCGGTCGTGATGGATCTTGCACCGGGGCGGCAGGTCTTTCCTAAGTTGCTCGAAACAAAAGGCTATCGGGATCGCAGCATGGCTCTTCCGCTGCTGCGGGAGGTGCTGCCGGCGCGGCTTGCGGAGCGATGGCTCGACCGCCATGCAGCGGGATGGGGCAACGCGGCGGTCGCCGAGCTTGAGCGGCGGCTTCACGCGTGGGAGATAACTCCAGTAGAGACAGAGGGTTACATCAAAGCTGAGGTCACCGCTGGAGGCATTGACACGCACGGGCTGGACGCGAAGACCATGGAGAGCCGGACGGTGCCGGGGCTCTACTTCATCGGTGAGGTAGTGGACGTAACCGGGTGGCTGGGCGGGTACAACTTCCAGTGGGCGTGGGCCTCCGGAGTGGCTGCGGGACGTGCGATTTCGTCGAGGTAAACGCACTTCTTGCTGAGCTTAGGGGTATTTCTACACAGTTTCGCAGAGGTACGTTTTGCGGTGGGTCATTGAACAGTTACAACGAGGTCGATGGAGCGGGAGAGGCCGGCGCTGGTGGCGGTGACAGTGAGGGTGTAGGTGCCGGAGGGGGTCGGGGTGGCGCTGCTGGTGGCGGCTCCCGCTGTGCCTGTACCGGGGATCTGGCGAGGGGTGTTGCCGCAGCCGATGATCGGGAGGATGGCGACGAGGATGAGGGCAAGCAGGGTGGGGAGGCGGCGGGTGCGACGGAGAGTGAGAAGGCCGAGGGGTAAAAGGAGGGTGAGCCATCGTTCGGGCGAATGTGTTACGTGTCGAGCAAGGACAAAGACAGGGACCGCTGCGCTGCGCTTCGCTTCGGTTGAGATGACGGATGCTGTGGAAGGAGTCGGGATGGCCGTTTGCCTTTGTGCTCCGGGGTTGAGTTTGGCAGCTTGAGTGGTGGCCTGGCCGGTGGCCAGGGTTACTGTGACGAGGGTGGCGTTAGGGTTGCCGAGGGGGATGGTGGCGGGGGTGAGGGTGCAGATGGAGTTGGCAGGGGCTCCGGTACAGGTGAGGGTGACGGTGCCGGAGAGGTTGGGCGGGGTGGAGAGGAGGAGGGGGAAGACGGCGGGTTTGCCGCTGACGACGGTGACGGCGGTGGGACCATTCGAGGCGAGGGCGAAGTCGATGGCGGTGCCGGCGAGGGGGACGGTTTGCAGGCCGGGCTGGGGCGCGGTGGGGGAGGCAGGGGCGTTGTCCGCGATGGTCAGGGCTCCGTTGCGCAGGCCGCTGGCGTTAGGGGTGAAGACGACGGCGACGGTGCACGCGGTGCCGGGCGCGAGCGAGACTGAACAGGTGCTGCCGGTGGCGGCTAGGGCAAAGTCGCCGGTGAGGGAGATGCTCTGGATGACGAGCGGAAGGCCGCCGTTGTTGGTGAGGGTGAGGAGCTGCGGGGCGGAGGTGGCCCCCAGGCCGGTAGCGGGAAAGGTAACGGTGCTGGCAGGGAGCAGCGAGATGCCGGGCGGAGCGATGGCGGTGCCCGAGAGGGCGACGGTCTGGGTGCGGTAGACGTCGCCGACGGTAAGGATGGCGGTGGAGACGCCAATCGTGTGGGGGTTGAAGGCGACGGTGAGCGCGCAGGCGGAGTGGGCGGCGAGCGAGTTGCCGCAGGTGTTAGTGGCGGAGAAGTCGGGGCTGTTGAGGGAATTATTTGTAACTGAAGTGGTGATGAGGGTGAGCGGGGTATCACCGGCGTTGGTGAGGATAAGCTGCTGCGGGCTGCTGATGGAGCCTACCTGGGTAGTGGGGAAGGTGAGAGCAGTGGCGGAGAGAGCGTCGGTGGGCGGTGCGGTGGCGGTGCCGGAGAGGCTGGCGGTCTGGCTGCCGAGGCTGTCGGCGACGGTGAGGGTGGCGGCGCGTGAGCCGAGGGCGGCAGGGTTGAAGACAAGGGAGAGCGTACAGGAGACACCCGGCGCGAGGCTGGAGCCGCAGGTGTTGAGGGCAAGCTGGAAGTCTGTGCCGTTTAGGGTTACAGATTGGAGGGTAATGGTAGTGCCGCCGGTGTTCTGGAGGACGAGGTTCTGCGCGGCGCTGGTGGCGGAGAGGCCGGTGCTGGGAAAGGAGAGGCTGGCAGGGGTGAGCTGGATGGCGGCAGGCGCGGTGGCGATGCCGGCGAGCGCGGCAGTGGCCTGTCCGCCAGGGATATTGGCGTAGAGGGTGAGAGTGGAGGCGCGCTGGCCGGTGGCGGAGGGAAGAAAGCTGACGGAGAGCGAGCAGGTGCCGCCCGGCGCGATCGCGACGGTGGTGCAGGTGTCGGGCTGGGTCTCGGTGAGGGTGAAGTCTGTAACCACGGCGGTTACACCTGTGGGCGCATTCTGGCTGGTGATTGCGATGCGGGAGACGAGAAGCGGGGCGGAGCCGGTATTTGTAACCGATATTGTTTGTGCAACGCCGGAGGCACCGACGGCCTGCGATGCGAAGGTGAGGGCAGCGGGGCTGAGGACGATGGCCGGCTGCTGGACGGTTGCGGCGGTGAGCAGGGGGATCTGCCAGAGACCGCGGCCATAAGTGCCGGCACGCAGCAGGCCGAGGCGGCCGTCGCCGGTGGGCATGGCGGCCGCGGCGACGAGGGTGGTGACGGGGGAGTTAGGCAGCGCGGCGCCGAAGAGGCTCCAGCAGTTTGTCGTGGCGCAGGTAGTAACGGCGGTGGTGGCGTAGACGCCGGTATCGAGCGCGATGTAGACGGTGTTGGCATCGTTGGGATCGATGACGAGGGCGTTGGCGGGCGCGCCGGGAAGGTTGGCGGAGAGATTGAGCCAGTGAGCGCCGGCGTCGGTTGATCGATAGAGGTGTGGGGCGGCGGCGCCGTTGGCTACATTGAAGCCCTGGATGGTGGCGTAGACGGTGCGGCCGGTGGCGTCGTGGGGGTCCGCTGTGACGGACGAGAGGGAGAAGCCGCCGGGGTTGAAGACGTTGTGGTTGAAGGCGTCATTTGTAACTGGTGAGGTTGCGATATCGGACCATGTGCTCGAAGCAAGGGGTGTCGCCGCCGCTGCGATGGAGGCGGAGGTGGTGGCGAAGAGATGGCCGCCGAGGTTGCCGCCGCCGGCCTGAGTCCCGGCCAGGCCTGCGTAGAGGACCTCCGAGCCGATCGCGGTTATAGGGCCGCCGGCGGCGAGAGCGCGGATGAAGCCGTTGGTGGTGGAACAGGATGTACTCTGCGGGCCGGTGAGCGCGGGGCTAACCCGGTTGGAGGTGGACCAAAGGCCGGGCGCGGCGGCGGGGCCTCGCCAGACGCGGCAGGTACCGGCGAGCAGGGTGCCAGGAG
>CAXTJC010000205.1:0-6151 GCA_964244225.1 uncultured Acidobacteriaceae bacterium | reverse complement strand
CTCACCGCCTACGCCGTCGAGCGCTCCGGTGGCGATCGCTCTGGCAACGACACCGTCCTGATCGCCATCAATCGCGAAACCCTCACCCCAGCCTCGCTCCACCTCCCCCAGCACCCCGGAATCAAAGCCAGCTTGCTGCGCCTCGAAGCCCCCGCGCTCTCCGCCACCAAAGGCGTCGCCCTCGGCGGAGTCCCCGTCTCCATGAGCGGAACCTGGCACGCCCCCCAGTGGAAGCCAATCCCCGCAGAGAACAACAGCTTCCGCATCGACCTATCCGCCGGCAGCGCCGTCCTGGTCCGGCTCACCCGCAGCTAGTTCAGCGTCATCGCTAGAGTTGTCATCCTGAGCGCAGCGAAGGATCCCCGCACCTCGCTTCGGGCTGCAACCCAGCTCAAGAAAGCTCCACCATAAAAGAGTGTCCACCCGCAGTCTGCTCGCACCGGCGCCTCCTCACGCCGGCTTATCCACCTGGCTCTGATACACCGCCTCCACCCCCTCCACCGTGTCAATCTCCGCCACCGGCTTGTCCGTCCGGATCCGCAGAATCCGCGGAAATCGCAGCGCAAAGCCGCTCGCATGCCGGTCCGACCGCATCACGTTATTGAACGCCACCTCCAGCACAATCTGCGGCTCGACCGTGCGGAAGTGCCCGTTGTCCTCAAGCGTGTGCGCCTGCAGCCACTCCGTCAGCTCCACAATCTCCGCATCCGTCACGCCCGAGTAGGCCTTGCCCACGTTCAGCAGCTCGCCCTCCGCCCCGCGCACGGCAAAGGTGTAGTCGCTCAGCAGCTGCGACCGCCGCCCGCTGCCGAACTCCGCCCCCGTAATGACCACGTCGAGCGTCGCCAACTCGCGCTTCAGCTTCACCCACGCCAGCCCCCGACGGCCCGGCTGGTAGAAGGAGGCCGCCGCCTTCAGCATCACGCCCTCGTTCGCCCGCGCCCGCGCCTCGGCGTACGCGCGGTCGATATCCTCCGCACTCTCCACCAGCCGCGACGGAGACAGCATCAGCCGGTCCACACCCGCCGAGCCGCCCGGCTGCCCGCCCGCCAGCGACTCCGGCGTGTCCTCCCCGGTCAGAAACAGCGCCCCCTGCCCGGTCTGGAAAGACGGAAGCTTCTGCGCCTTCACATGGTGCCGCTCCACGCCTTCAAGCGGCGAACACACCACCGCCTGCAGCTCCTCCACCAGAGACTCCAGCCGGTTACGCCGCTCACGCAGCGGCTGGTCCAGCTGCAGCACACCCTCCGCAAACATCAGGTCAAACGCCATAAACACCGCCGGCACCTGCCGCCGCATCTCGTTAGAAACCCGCTTGCGCCCGATCCGCTGCCCCAGCACCGCAAACGGCAGCGCGCGCGCCTGTTCATAGTCCCAGCCCAGAATCTCCCCATCCAGAATCATCCCGCCCACCGTCGTCTCACCCACCCGCGCGAACGCCTCTTCCAGCTCCGGAAAGCTCTCCGTAATCTCCTCCCGGTTGCGCGAGTAGATCGCCACCCGCCCCGCCTGCTGCGCATCCCCGCAGTGCACCTGCGCCCGCATCCCGTCGTACTTGTCCTCCAAAAACGCCAGAATCTCCCCCCTGCCCGCCTGTCCCCCTTCGCCTGCCCCGCCTTTATTGTTTGTGCTCCCGAAGGGGTCTGCTTCTTCCTTCCCGGCCGAGACCTCCACCCCAACCGTAATCCCCTCGCCGACCGCCATTTCCCCCTTGTTTGTCATCCCTCCTTTGTTTGTCATCCCGTAGGGATCTGCTTCTTCCTCAACAGCCTCATTCCCAGCAGGCAGCACCGCCGTCTCCCCCGCATCCGCAAACACCTCACTCTCCTCACCCAAACGATCGGCCGCAACCGCCCCCTTCCGCTTCCTCGGCTTCTTCTCCGCAACCACCTTCGGCGGCTTCGCCGTAAACCGCTCCACCGCCTCCTCCGGCGACTCCACCGGGCTCGCCAGCATGAAGCCCAGCGGATGAAACAGCCGCATCCGCGCCTCCCCCAGCGTCCCCGCAAACGCCCGCCGCACCGCTCCTGCCAGGTCCGCCTCGAGCATCACCGCATGCCGCACCGCCGCCACCTCCACCCCCGCCGCCACCGCAATCGCCTCCTCCACCAGCGACTCCTTCACCCCGATCCGCATATCGCCCAGCATCAGCTTCAGCAGGTACTTCGCCTCGATCGCCGTCGCCCGCTCCAGCAGCTCCGCCACCAGCCCGGCCCGCACCGCCGTCGTCGCCGCCGTCGCCATGCCGCCAAACACCCGCACAACCTCCTCCAGCGTCACCACCGCCGTCTTCCCCGCATCCTTCGCCACCAGCAGATCGAACGCCGCCGCGCCCATATCCCCATGCCGCCGATACGCCGCCGTCAGCGCCGCATCGGTCGCCCCGCTCACCCGCAGCAGCGCCTTCGACAGCAGCGCCCCGCCCGCATTCAGCTTCCGCGGATCCGCCTCCGCAAACGGCAGCCCGGCCAGATACAGCGCAAACCGCCCCGCATCCGCCAGCCTCGCATCCCAAGGCTTTGCATCCAAGGCCCTCGCATCCCCGACCGCCGCCTCGCCCCGCTCCCCGGCAACCGCCCCAATCGCCTCGGCAATCGCCGCCCGCTTGGCCAGCCGGCTCGCCGTCCCAGCCATCGTCTCGGCCAGTGTCGCCACCGCAAGAAAAAGCGTCATCCCAACCCTCCTGGTGCTGTCTCTCATCCCCGTAAGTGTTGGATCATTGACATCTCCGCCAACCCGCCAACCTCGTCAGTCTCTGCAACGCTACACGCACGCAAATTACCCGTTGACAAACGCCCCGCCAGCGTATGGGATGAGTGAGAGCGCTGCATACAGTATCCGTACAGCTCTTGCTACAATAAAACCGCCAAGCGGGTAGTTCCGCCTGGCAGGGTTAGTAATGCAAAGCAATGACCCCGGTTACGAGATCAATGCTGTAGCCAGCTTCACCAGCACCAAAAGAACAAGCTCTTCCGGAATCTCCAGCGAAATGTTGCCCCATGTAACCCTAATCGGTCCCATGGACGGCATCACTTCCTTCGCAGACCTCGGGGCCCTTAACCCCGAGGTATTCGCTTTTGGGCGAATGTCGTATACCCCAGTGTTGAACCCAGCGCGAGCCACGCCTGTGAAAGGTAAGCTCAGTATCGAAGGCGCAGGCGCGTACGACAAGCGCTCTTCGTTCGCCTGCGCCTACCCCTTAGTGGTAACGGCTGAAGAATAACCAGCAATGCCCACCCACACCCGCCGCCGCTTCACCGCCCTCGCCGCCGCCGCCGGCCTCTCCCCAGCCCTACGCAGTCTCAACACCATGGCCCAGCCCTCCGCATCCCAAGCCGAGCCGCTCCTCCTTCAGCCAAACGGGTGGATGCCCAACAATTCACGCCTCCCCGTCCTGCTCTACCGCGCCGCCATCCCCACCGCAGGCGACACCGCCACCCGCATGGAGACCCTCTTCACCGCCAACGGCTGGCCGTCCCAATGGCGCAACGGCGTCTACACCTACCACCACTACCACTCCACCGCGCATGAGGTCCTGGGCTTCGCCCGAGGCGAGGCCCGCCTCATCCTCGGCGGCCCCCCAAACAGCTCCCAGGCCGGACAGCAAACTGGCCCATCGTCCAGCCGCGAGCTCACCCTCCGCGCCGGCGACGTCCTCCTTCTCCCCACCGGCATCGGCCACTGCGAGCTCTCCTGCTCCCCCGACCTCCTCGTCATCGGCGCCTACCCGCCCGACCAGCACTGGGACATCTGCCGCTCCGCCCCCAACCCGCAAGCCCTGTCCCGCATGGCCACCCTCCCCTTCCCACCCTCCGACCCCGTCCACGGCCCCGCCGGCCCCCTTCTTCGCCTCTGGAAGTCCGCCTAGCCAGCCTCTTCTTCAATATCCTTCCGAGCGCGGCTTCATCTGTTCGTAGCCTGAGCGCAGCTCTTCTGTTTATCGCTTTCCGCTCTAGTGCCCCTCCCACGTCTCGGTTCAGGAATGTGGGGTGCCGGCCGAGTCGACCTGCCGTATCAACCGTGGCAGCTCTGCTTCGAGCGTAGTCCAGATCGTCTCGAAGTTGAGGATGAAATATTCGTGGACGATTCGATTCCTCATGCCTCGGATAGCTGTCCAGGCGATCTCCGGATGCGCCACTGCGAAGTCTGGAAAGCGTTCTTCAATCTTTGCGGCAGCTTCCCCAAGGATGACGAGGTTCATGGTCACGGCGCGTTGCGTTTTTGTGTCTTCTTGAAAGTCCGCGTAACTCATCCCGTCTACGAAAGAAATAGATTGTTGAGCAGCGACCTTCAGCTGACGAAGGTATTCCAAGAGGCGGGGATTCATCAGACTGGCTTTGCCTCCGAGACCACCTCTTCCCGGAAGGCCGGCGGCAGATCGCCCGGCGTTCGCACATCAACCCGGACACCGAGGAGCCCTCGCAGCTGCTCCTGAAGGGCGCCTAAGTCGAAGAGGGTGGTCCCGGGCAGCGTATCGACAAGGATATCCAGGTCGCTGGTCTCTCGATCAAGACCGTGAAGGACGGAGCCGAAGACGCGTGGGTTGGCGGCACGAAATCGCGGAACAAGTCCACGTATTGCTTCGCGCTGCTGCTCCAAAGCCTCTGATGGTCGCATACCGGCCTCCATCCACCATCGTATCGCGTGCTGGCCCTCGACCTACGCTCTCTCTGCAGACATCCCAAACCCGCATGGCCACCCTCCCCTTCCCACTCTCCGACCCCGTCCACGGCCCCGCCGGCCCCCTTCTCCGCCTTTGGCCCAACCCCGCTTGACGACCGCAAGAAACAACACGTCTGCCCCAGCCTCCAGACACACGCCCATAGCCACCCGACCTACGGAATCCGCCCCCACCCGCCTCCGTCAGATCTCCTCGGCATGTTCCCGCCCGCGTACCTCCGTGTTCTGGTGCGGGACCGGCTTCTGTCAACAGGATTACTAACGACAATGCGACTTCTCGTTACCTACATAGCAAAGCGGCAGACGTGCTGCAGTTTTAAGAGCGGATCGCCTTACGGGCGAGCCGGCTGGCTCGCTTCTTTTCCGCCTCGATCTGGATCTCATGAGCGCCCACAATCGAGGGCAGCAACCCCGGATAGCGGGCCTCGATTTCGGCGCAGCGCGAGGCATTGCGCATTTCGACGCCGTGGCGTTCTCCGTGGATCAGTCCGGCCTCGCGCAGGATGCGAAGGTGTTGCGAGAGCGTGGACTTCGGTATGGGAGCGTCAAGCATGCTCACCAGCACGGTACAGCTCCTCGGGCACTCCTGGGCAACGATCTCAGCGAAGAGTGCGACTCGCACGGGATCAGCCAGCGCATGCAGGATGGCCGCGAGTGGAACATCTTCGATAGCGGGATGGATGAGCGGTTTCATAAGCGCCGAAGCTCTATCGTAGATGCGTTCCGATCTGTGCAGTCTCAGAGAACGTGAATAGTCCATAATTTCAGAACTATTGCATCATTCCTTTTGTTCCTCACATCTGTTGGTCAGGCCAGGGGAGAACACGGTATCGCTACGCTGCCAAGGAGAGCGAATGGGAAAGCTGGATGGCAAGGTTGCGGTAATCACGGCAGGAACGAGCGGTATGGCGTTGGCAACCGCAACGCTGTTTGTCAAAGAAGGGGCGTACGTTTTCATCACGGGCCGCCGTCAAGACGTGCTGGATAAAGCAGTGAAAGAGATTGGGCGCAACGTTACGGGTGTGCAGGGCGATGCTTCGAAGCTGGACGATCTTGATCGCCTATTCGAGACGGTGAAGCGCGAAAAGGGCTCGATCGACGTGCTCTTTGCAAGTGCAGGCCGTGGTGAATTTGCGTCGATCGACCAGGTGACGGAGCAGCACTTTGATGACACGTTTGACCTGAATGTGCGCGGTACTCTGTTCACCGTGCAGAAGGCGCTGAAGTTGTTCAACAAGGGAGGCTCCATCATCCTGAACGGCTCCGTTGCGGGCAGCAAGGGCACCCCGGCCTTTGGTGTATACGCTGCAAGCAAAGCAGCCGTACGTTCCTTTGCACGCACCTGGGTTAACGATCTGAAGGACCGGAATATTCGCGTGAACGTAATCAGCCCTGGCCCTATCGACACACCGGGTCTCGACCCGTTCGGGGATTTGAAACAGCAAATGGCAACGATGATCCCGCGCGGGGA
>CAXTJC010000204.1:0-6164 GCA_964244225.1 uncultured Acidobacteriaceae bacterium | reverse complement strand
AATCGCGTTGTTCACAGAATCCCGTCCCGTCAGCGTAGCCGTATACATGGTCGTCACACCCCCACCTGCCGATGAGCCCGCTCCGCTGCCCGCCGATGAAGCGACGGATGAAGCGGCAGACGAAGATCCTCCACCGCAGCCGACGATCGCCGCGCTTGCTCCCATCAGCAACACGCAGACCAGGGAAAGCGGACGCCTCTGCCGCATCACAGGCAGCAGGCAGCTGAACAGAACTCCAGCCGCGGCAATCGGCGTCCATGCAGCCTTCGCAGCCGCACGCGTCCGCGTCACCGCAAGGGCATGCAGCGCGTCGCGCGCGGAGGGTTGGGCCGGTGAGCACGCCGTGCCGCTGCCGATCCACAACGACGCAGTGCTCACTCCCTGCACCGGAAGACTCGGAATCGCATAGCACGTCGTCAGCGGGCTGCCGTCGCCCCCCGCAAGCGCGAGCGACCACATCAGTCTCCCGTTGTAGCCGCCCGTCGGCGTCACCGTAATCGGGCTCATCGCCGTTCCATTCACCGGTATGGTCACATTAGTGCCCACCAGCGACACTCCGCCCGAAGCCACCAGCGTGCCAACCGCGATCGCGGCCGTGCCCTGCGAAGGTCCGTGCGCGCTGTCTCCCGCATAGGTAACCAGAACAACATGGGAACCAGTCCCAGGTGGCGCCGCAAAGGTAAACACCACAGTGCCGGAGTCGGAACCACTGTCTACATGCGAAAAAGGAAGATTCGGCTCCACGATAACGCCGTCAATCGCAATCGTCACACCTCCGCTCACGGGTGCAATCGCCTGCGTAGTGCCAACCGTGACCACCTCAATATTCAACGTCTCGGTCGCACCGGGATCCAGTGCCGAAAAAATGGGTTGGGCCGCCGTGATCGTAGCCCTGCGCACCGGAGAGCTCCCGGGCCAGGCCGCCGCGAGGCGAAGAAAATCGATGCTCCCAAGACCCGTAGCCTCATCGTATCCAGCCCCTGCGGTATAACCGCTCTGGCCAGCTAAGGAGCATCGCGGAACGCCCGGCGTGCACGCGATCGTGCCGGCGGTAATGTCGTGGAAAACAGCCGCTGCTGTGCCAGGATCACTCGCCAGGCGATAGAGAACCGCGTTCAGGTTTCCTTGCCCCAGCGATTGCGTCCTCTGGTTGAGCAGCGCCACCATCGCGGCAAACGTCGGAGCTGCAAAGCTCGTGCCACCCGCGTGCGGATAGCTTGGAGCGCTGGTCTCCCCCGATCCGCAAGCCGGGTCATTCCCGAAAGAGACCGGAAATCCTGGATCGTCCGTGCAGAACAGAAAGCCGGGGCTGTCGACAGAAGCCTGAAGCGCAATGTCGGGCAGCAGACGTGTCGTCCCGGCCGGAATGCCCGGAAATCGGCTCTGCCACACCGGGCGCGACATCAGCGCACTCGCGCCGCCGCCACCGGCAAGAATGCCTCGCGTCGCGGAGCCCTCATTCCACGTCACCTCCGGAACGTACGAAAGCAGGCTCGGCGAAGCGTCCATCGTCGGCATCGCCGCCTGCCAGAACTCGGAGCTGCCCGCGCTGAACGTTCCCGCGGCCATCTGGGTGCCGCCCACCGCGGTCACCAGCGGGCTGTCCGCCGGAAAGTCCACCGCCAGGCCTTGCTGCTGCACCGCGGTAAACGTGCCGGTTGGGGTATGTGACACGCAGGCCGTCGAACCCGAGTCTCCGGACGCCGCAACCAACGTCTGACCCTGACTCGCCGCCTGCTCAAAGACCGCGTTGCTTTGCTCCAGTTCGCCCTGGCTCAGCAGCGGCTCGCACTCCCCATAACTGATGCTCACCACCGGCGCAATGTTCTGGTCGATCGCAAACGACAGCGCGTCAAACACGTTGAAGTTAGGGTCGCTGCCCACATGCACAAGAAATATCTCCGCATCATAAAGCAGGCCGGAGACATACTCCAGGTCGATCTCGGACTCCAGCGCATCCCCGGGAGAGATCGCCTCCACCCCCGTGCCCGGAACCAGCACCTCCTGCAAATCTAACGTTTTGAGCGGAAAAAGTGCGTGCACAACGGACGAGAGGGAAAGATCCACATAGGACTCCCCAACAATGGCAATCGATTGCCCTTCCCCGGGGAATAGTCCGTTGACTACACCCGACATGTCGTACATCACTGCGAGATCGGCAGGCATTAGGTAGTGCATCTGCGTACTCGCCGTCGTATACGCCGGCCGCGGCGAGACCTGGCTCAGCGGCCGCGGCCGAAAGTCCGAAAGGTGCAGCACCGCCGTCGTCACCGCAGCCAGATCCGCCGGCAACGAGAGATCGGCGCTCGGCGCGACATGCACCTCGCCCTCCACCTGGAAGCGATGAAGCGGAGCGGAAAACGCCGTCGCCACCTGGCCCGCCGTACCGGAAAAGGTAATGCGGTCGCGGGCGCGGGTCACACCGGAGACGGCAAAGCCCTGCGCGCTCAGCCACTGCTCGGCCGCCTGCAGGTCTTCCTCGGCCATGCCGAAGCGCTGGCCAAAGCCCTCCGGCGTCAGCCATCGGTGAAAGCTGGGTGAAGCCGGATCCTGCTGCGCGGTCAGCAGCTGCTTCAGCTCGGCTTCCTGCGCGTCGGAGCGGCGGAAGACCAGCGTCATCCCATGAAGCGCCTGGTTCGCCCCAACGGGCCCAAGGTCCTGCGCCCGCAGCACGCGCGGTGACCGCGATCCCGGCAGCACCGCGCGCGAGCCCTCGCGGATCCCGCCCCGAAGACGAGCTTCAGGCCCCTGACTCCAACCGGTTAGAGACGAGCTACTCAACAACGCAAAGACAAACGGCAGAAAAATACGGCAGAACTTCATGACAGGCGTGCATCCTTTTCCGAAGCAAGGCAGAGAACCCGGTAGCAAACCGTATCAGAGCTTCGCCCCGCTGAAAAGCAAAGAGTGCAGTAAAGCCATTACCTGCGGAAGTTACTTCGGCCAAAGCCGGATTTATCTACGGACACCCTGCTTAAGTGCTCCTTTGTGTTGAGTGCACCTTTGTTAAGGCTTGGCTTCAGCCATGCCGTACGTCATCTGGCCGCAACACGGCTTCAGCCGCCGAGGTGAGTCTGGTAAGAGACCAAGGCCTGATCAGATCTGTCCTTACTGTGTATTTGAAAAATTCAAGCAGACATGGCGCAAGCGCCTGCTCTCCCTCCGTACACTGAAAGAGTGAATCCGGCCTGCCGTGCGGGCCCGTCCTTTGCTTTTCTTTCTTCCATTCCGAGCACCGCGAGAAACCTGCTTTCGCTCGGACCGGCTAGATATTTCTTCGACTCAATCAGACCTTCCCTGAGGGAGCTCTGATTGAGCCACCGTTGGTTAAGGGCATGGCTTTTAGCCATGCCGCAAGCCTCTTTTGCAATGCGGCTTAAGCCGCTGAGGTGAGCTTGATCATACTTCCAGGACTAAGGAGACTCTAATCAAGTCTTTTGCTTTTCTTCTTCCATTCCGAGCACCGCGAGGAACCTGCTTTCGCTCGGACCGGCTAAAACATTTTATGAAGGATAAAGATTCTTTGACTTGATCCGACTTCCCGAAATCAGAGTGTTCCTAACAACGTTGATCCAACCTTGTTCGTAACCTGCCTCTCATGAAGACTTTGCACCCAGGGTACCCGGGGTAGGGTACCCGCCAGCGCCGACATCCTCACAGCAGCAGCATGCAATCCCCATAACTGAAAAAGCGATACCGCTCCTCGACCGCGTGCCGGTACGCCGCCAGCACCGCCTCCTTGCCCGCAAACGCGCTCACCAGCATCAGCAGCGTCGACTCAGGCAGATGAAAGTTCGTCAGCAACCCGCTCACTACTCGGAACCGGTACCCCGGAGAGAGAAACACCGAGGTCTCGCCCGAGTGCCCGCGCAGCTCGCGCTCTCCGGCCGACTCTGCCGCCAGAGCGCAGTGCTCGAGCGTCCGCGTCACCGTCGTTCCCGCAGCCACAATCCGCCGCCCCTCCGTCAGTGCCCGGTTCACCGCCGCCGCCGTAGCCTCTGGCAGCGTATATCGCTCCGCATGCAGCCGAATCTCCTCCAGCCGCTCCACCCGCACCGGCTGGAACGTCCCCAACCCGACATGCAGCGTGACCCGCGCAATCTCCACCCCGCGTGCCTCCAACTCCCGCAGCACCTCCGACGTAAAGTGCAGCCCCGCCGTCGGCGCCGCGGCGGATCCCGTAGCTCTCTGCCCGTCACCGCCCGCTGCCTGCGCGTACACTGTCTGGTAGCGCTCGCGGTCCTCCGCCGTAGTCAGCGCCCCGTGCTCCCGGCGGATGTACGGCGGCAGCGGCAGCGACCCGATCCGCTCCAGCACTCTCCGGAACCCGCCGGCCTGCGCCGTCACCGGCCAAAACCGCAGCGTCCGCTCACCAAACTCACCGGCTGCAACCACCTCCGCCCGCAGCAGAGTCTCCTCCCGCGCTCGCGGGTCGGCAAACAGGAGCGTCTCGCCAACCGCCACCTTCTTCGCCGGCCGCACCAGCACCTGCCACACGTTCTCCCCCGAGTCGTCCTCCGCTGCCGCCGCTGTCAGCAGCACCTCTACCAAGCCCGTCGGCTCCGGCGAGCCATCCTGCGTCCGCAGCCCCGCCCGCCGCGCCATCAGCCGCCCCGGCAGCACCCGCGAGTCGTTCAGCACCAACAGATCCCCCGCCCGCAGCCGGCCGGGAAGATGCACGAACACATCATCCTCGAACGCGCCCGTAGCCCGGTCCACCGCCAGCATCCGGCTCGCCCCCCGCACCGCCGGCGGCACCTGGGCAATCAACTCCTCCGGCAACTCATACTCAAACTCAGAGACCAGCACCCTCCAAGTCTAAAGTCCCCAAGGAATCCCCTGACAGCCCCAGCCCCGCTCTGCGTTACCGCCGAACCGCCACCACCTGCAGATACTCGTTCCTAATCAGGGTGTGCGCCGCGGGATCCTCGGCCACATTCGCCCCGGCCCACAGCGCCTCCAGATCGGCCTGCAACGCCGCCTGCCCCGTCTCGTCCAGCCGGTTGAACGCCATCTGCGTCGGCCCGAAGTACCTGCGGAAGAACGCGACAGCCCCCGCAGGGTTCACCGGTAGATCAAAGTCCATCGCAACGATCTCCGTCTGGATCTCCCCAAACTCCGGCGCAAGCCGCTCCCGCATCACAGCCGCATCTCCCCAGAGCGCCGGCGGCACAACCCCCGACGGCGGCGGCACATGCTTTGCTCCCACCTTGAACATCTGCCCGGAAAACCCCGCCGGTGTCCAGTTCGCCATCGCCAGCAACCCACCCGGCTTGAGCACCCGGCCGAACTCCGCGGCGACCCTCTCCGGCCGCGGCGCGAACATAGCTCCGAACATCGAAGCCACCACATCGAAGGCGCCGTCGGCATACGGCAGCTGCTCCGCATCGCCCTCATCAAACTGGATCGCGAGCCCCTCCGCGGCCGCCCGCCCCCGTGCCTGCACCAGCAGGTTCGGCGCGATATCCACACCCGTCACCATCGCACCACGTCGCGCCAGCGGGATCGCCACATTGCCCGTCCCGCACGCCACATCCAGTACCCGATCGCCCGGCTGCAGCGCAATCCGTGCCGCAAAGGGCTCGCCGGCGGTCCCGCCGATCGTCTTCGCAATCACGCCAAAGTCGCCCGCCATCCACGTGGCGCGCATGCCTGCCTTGATCGCTTCCATCTCTGGCCCGGAGTGTGTCATGTATGCCCTCCGTCGAACAATCGTGATGCACGCAGCATCCTCCACCGCGCCAGCATCGTCAAGCAAATCCATTCGTCAGTTTGTCCGCCCATCACCCGAGACCATCCGTACAGCCTCGTCCAGCACCCGCTGCACCGCCCCTATCTCCACCGGCGCATGCACCGGCCAGCCCACCCGCACCCGCGAGAACGGCTTCGGAATCACAAATCCATCCCAGCTTCCCAGCCGCCAGCAACGCTCTGCCCTCAGCTCAAACGCCCCCACCCAGCCCGCGTCCACCAGCTCCGCCAATTGCACCGGCCCGGACTTCGCCACCATCGCCGGCCCCTTCGGCCCATCCGCCGTAAACGCGCACCGATGCCCCGCCGCATACGCCTCCCCCATCTGTTTCAACCCCACAAACCCCCCGCGCGTACTCGACCCCCGCACCGCCACAAACCCCATTCGCTCCACTGTCCGCGCAATCAGCTCG
>CAXTJC010000203.1:0-6188 GCA_964244225.1 uncultured Acidobacteriaceae bacterium | reverse complement strand
ATGGGTGCCATAGCCTCCTTGAAGCTGCCGACCTCCGTCCACATTGAGTCCCTTAGCCGAAAAATTCCATGTGATGTCGCCGCGACAAAGGTTCCGTCCACGGCCTGAGCCAGTCCGAATACATCGCGGCCGCCGAGCCCCGTGCTCTGCTGAATCCAGGTAAGCCCACCGTTGTCGCTTGTAAAGACGCCGCCCCACTCCTTGTCGTTTAGCAGACCTATGTAGAGAGTAGCCGGATTTCGCGCGTCCGCTGCATACGCCGCAACCTGCCTTGCGATAAACCCCTTATTTGCCGGACTGAAGCTGGCTCCGCCATCTTCTGACGTAAGAACGCCACCACGGTCTGTAGCGAGGAGAACGTGCTTGGAGTCCTTGGGATCGACATAAACATCATTGACAATCACCTCAGGTCCAGTGGTTCGGCTCCAGGTTTTGCCTTCGTCAGTCGTGCGAAAGAGGCCTTCTGTGGTGCCGGCGAATACCGTCGCCAATTGCTCCGGATCCTGCTTGAGAACGCGGGTACGCCTGGCGGTCGACGGTATGCCCTGGATCTTTCGGAACTTAGCGGCGGCATCGTCGCTCTTGTAGATTCCCGAGCACGCACTCGCGTAGACAGTCGACGGAGACTTGGGATCAACGATGATCGAGAAGACATCGGAGTCGTCGATAATACCTTCCTTGATGTTGGTCCAGTGTTCTCCGCCATCGACTGTCTTCCAGGGCAGATGCCATGTTCCCGCATAGATGATGGACGGATTGACCGGATCGATCGCGACGGACTCAACCTCGTGAATCTCCGTACTGCCATCCGGGCTGATCGGCTTCCAATGCTGTCCGGCATCCGTCGAGCGAAATACGCCCTTGAGGGTTCCCGCAACAAGGATTCTGCTGTCGGACGGAGCCTGAGTCATCGAGCGGATGGACTCGCCTTTCATCTCTGGGATCTCAACCCAGCTCTTGCCTGCATCCCCACTGCTGTAGAGGCTTCCCTCTTTGCTGCCAGGGATCCAAACGCCGACAAGAAGGTGCTTCGGGTTGGATGGGTCCACCAGAATATGATCGAGCGCCAAATCATCGCGGAGTCCTAGCCGGGCGAGCCGCGCCCAGGTCGTCCCGCGATCATGGGTCTCGTAGATCCAGCCATTTAGGCTGCCAAGGTACAGATGCTCATGGTCTGAAGCGTCGATCCCAAAAGAGCGCGCGTCTCCACCAAACGGACCAAACGGCAGCCAAGGCGCCGCTAAGAGCGGACCGTCAAGACACGGCAGCAGACCGAGCACAAGGGCAAGTTGCAGAAGTACAGGCTTGTAAGTGTGTAAAAAAAGACAGGGTCGCTTCATGGAACGATTTACTCTCTTTACGCTCAAGGCGTTTTACTCGATACGCCTCAAAGGCTGCGGGCAGATTGGCAAAATGTGAAAACACCTCAAAACGAGAGAAAGGCTGACCGGGTGACAACCCGGTCAGCCTTTTCTCTCCACTTTGGAAGGTGACTACTTCTTGTGACGACGAACCGCAGACCGAGGACGGATCTTGACAGCAGACTCGTCAACCGCCGTGATACCAGTGCTGTCTAGGGTTGCGCCAGCAGGGATCAGCGTCATCGTGACCGTCTTGCCATCCTGGGTTCCGGTGTAGACCGCGACGCGCGATGCGTCGATGCCCTTTTCCTTTACCAGGTAGTCCTTAGTGTTGACAGAGCGCTCAGCAGCTAGTTTGTTGCCCATCCGCTCTCCGCTTGCAGCGTTTCCGACGACCGCGAGTTTCGCGTCCGAGGAGCGTTGCAGGTTCAGAGAGATGTCATCCAGGCAGGCCTTAGCTTCGTTGTCGACGCGGGTTGGACGACGCTTGTCACGATCGAAGTTGATCGAGCACAGATTGCTGGTCGTCGGTGCCGGCGGCGGAGCAGGAGCGTTGACCGTAACGGTCGTCGTCTGAGACGCTGTCTGGCCCTTATCGTCGACCACGTTGCAGGTCACGGTGATTGTGCCGGGTGCGGCACCCGCCGTGCTCAGTGTGGCTGTGGAGGTGTTTCCGGTGATCGACCCGGCCGTCGCGCTGTAGCTGTAGGTCAAAGGACGATTTTGCGGGCTAACACCATTCGCGGTAATTGTGGAGGAGTCGCCTGGGTTCACGCTTGAAGGATTCGCTGAGCAGCTGACAGTCGGCGGCTCAAACGCCTTAATCGTATATGCGGCAGAGCAGTCCGCCATCTCGCCGGGCTTCTTGCCTTCGGTGACATGGCCCTTCGCCGTATAGCTACCAGGGTTCGCTGCCTTCGTATCGATGTTGGCGACATTCGACGTTCCGGTGATTGTTCCACCGTCCGTCGTCCAGGTGTAGGTTGCCGTCTTTTTTGGGTTCAGATTTGCGGCGGTGCCGGTAACCGTGATCGGATCGCCCGGGTATCCAGTCTCGGGCGACGCGACGCAGGCCAGAGTGACCGGCGGCGGAGGCACGATGGTGCCGAAATGCGTAACAATACCCGTGCTCAACTCAACCGCGCTCAGGTTTGCCCGCCCACCCATGACGCCGGGCGTCGGAGGGGGAGTGTATGGACCGAAGTCCTCGTGAATGTAGCGATAGTCTGCCTCAAAAAGACGCAGGGAGAAGCGATGATTCAGGAAAGGGAGGTCGTAGTCCATACCTCCGCCAGCTGCGAGCGTCGGTCCCCACTGATAGGGCTCGTGGTAGAAGGGCGTTCCACTGTTATTCGGACCGCCGATCCGCGCACCACCCGCAAGACCGTGTGCAAACAACGTGAAGTTCTGCATCGGCGCACGGAAGATAGGACCCGCTGATCCGGTGTAGATGCCATCGTTGTTGCCGTCCGGGTGAGCCGTAAACAGAATCTCGGCGCCGACGTACTTGTTGAAGTAGTAGGCCCCACTTCCGGCTGCGCCATAGTCCACCGAAGAGTAGTTGATGCCGGCTGGCTTTACCTGTCCATGGGCGCCAAAGTACGAGTACCCGGTGAACACATCAACCCGTGAAGGGCTTGGCCCGGCTGGGGCGGGCGTGCTGGGCGCAGTCTGAGCACCTAGGCTGGCTGCGCCCAGGCTGACCGCACATGCAGCCAGTACGTACCGGCCAAGTTTAGAGTACGGGCTATAAACCATTTACTTCCTCCGAAAGAACGTCTGCATATCTTGCGAGATGCTTGGATTCACTTACTTGTCTTCTCTTTATGTTCAACTTTGATTCGATACACTTTATAGCAGTTGTAAACCAGAACGAGAAGAAATTCCTTGCCGCGTTGCACTTTCTTCGTTCAACTCTACTAGGACAAAGTACTTTCTCCGCGACATTCTGAACCTGCAGAGTAACGAATCGTGTCGATTCTCCATGTCCGCACCCACAGCGGCTTCGCCTCAAGCAGAGATTAGCTCAGATTCAGTGTTCTCCGAACCGTCCCACGCTCTGCCTGGATCTTCTCCTGCAGAAGCGTAATGGCATAGAGCAGCTGCTCCGGACGTGGGGGACATCCGGGAACGTAAAGGTCCACCGGAATGATCTGGTTGACACCCTGGAGCAGAGCGTAATTATTGAAGACGCCACCAGAGGTCGCGCAGGCCCCCATGGAGATCACCCACTTCGGCTCCGGCATCTGCTCGTACAGCCGCCGGATCACCGGCGCCATCTTCTGCGACACTCGCCCCGCGATAATCATCAGATCGCTCTGTCGCGGCGAAGGCCGGAAGACCTCCGCACCAAAGCGAGCAATGTCATAGCGGGATCCGCCCATCGACATCATTTCAATCGCACAACACGCCAGGCCAAAGGTCATCGGCCAGACCGAGTTCTTCCGAACCCAGTTGATCGCGGCATCCATTGAGGCGAGCACAATGCCCTCCGGCTGATCGTATCCCCAGTTCACCTCATTTACCTTGACCTGGTTCTTCGCCATGCTGTCCATGCTGCCGAACAGATAGCGATCTCCGGTCTGCGGTGCACTTGTGGGCCGTCCGGTACTCGTGTTCTCGCTCCTCATGGGTCTATTATGACGGATTCTTCGGGCTGCGCGAGAAAGGATTCGCATCATCTTTCATCGCGCTTTGATCGAGGTCGTCCTATCGCTACAACTCGTTGCGCCCGGAACACTTAAGCTCGCCCTGAAGCGAAGAGACAAGACCTCTCCCAGGGGTCCCGCTGCCCCCGGCTGTACCGTGTGCGCCGTTGAGGAATAATGAGTCGCCACTAGTGCCGCGGACCGCGACGGATCGGCTGTTCCGGGAGTCAGAACGGCATCCAGCACCTCGATCGTGCCCTCAAGGGCAGCTTCTGCCACACGCGCCACTGCCATCTCCTGCGCGGGATTGGGGCTGGCAGACGATAACACTGCCCGATACGCCTGCTGCGCGCCAGCAAACTCCGACCTGCGGGAAAGATAGTGAAAGGTCCGCGGATTCCAGCCAACGACATCCTGCGACCTGAAGCCGAAGTCGGTCGTCAGCAGCAGCGGATTGATCGATCGGAAGGGCGGCGTCGCCAGCTCGGCGAAGTCAATCTCCGGCCGCGGCCCCGCTACAGGCACGACGCGAAGAATCCATCCGTGCGGAACCGCCTCCAGCACCATCTCCAGGCCTCCCCCGAACGCCTTGTGAAAGCTCTGCCCCACCTGCACCGTGCCCTCGAAGACATCACGGCGACAGGTCTTCGAGAGTCCCTGGCCGCTTGCAGGACGAGACGATTGCTGCTGCGCCGGCACTCTGCTGGCCGTGAGCAGGAAGACCGTCACCAACACCATGCCGCTAACTCGCATTAGCCAGAACCGCCTCTGTAAGCGCTGTCACCAGCTCCGTCTGCTCCTGCTCTGTCAGCTTTCGACCCTCCCGCGTCAGGTAGAAGACGTCGATTGCCGTCTCACCCTCTGTATCAACCAAGGCAACCTCGATATTGCAGCTATGCGCCGCCAGCGTCAGGCTCAGCGCCCGCAAAAGTCCTGGAGTATCTTCGGTGACCAGCTCCAGCAGCGTGCTGTGCGACGAGGCCTCGTCATTCATGGTGAAGGTGGGGGAGGACGGCGCTTTCAGCGCACGACGGCCGCCTCTCCGCCGTCCCTGCAGCAGCCTCTCGACTTCAACCCTGCCGCTCACGCAGTCGTGAATGCTCGCGACAAACCTGTCTCTCTCCGCCTCGTTCAACTCCAACGTGCGAAAGCTGTCCATAAAGCTGAAGCTGTCGACCACCGTTCCATGCCGGTTAGAGAACGCGTCCGCAGTTACGATGTTCATGCCCCACGCCGCCAGTGCGCCTGCTACGTTGGCGAACAACAGCGCACGATCCACGGTCACCAGCACCAACTCATTCACCGTGGGTGAGTAATGAAACTCGATCTGAACGGAATCGTGCTCGAACCGTTGCGACATCTCAAAGTGCTTGCGGATCTGCTCCGCGCTCCGGGTCCGCACATACCGCTCGGGAAAGCCCTCGACATAGGCTCGAACGGCCTCTGTCTGTCCGGGCAGGCTTGCCGTCACATGGGCCACCAGCTCCGTCGCCAGCGCCCCGACCCGCTCATCATCCACACTGTGGTCGAGATGATTAGATGTTGCCATGTAGAGCCGCCACAGGTTCTCGGCCTTCCAGGGCGTCAGCGCATCCGGATGAACAGCGTTCAGGTCCGCATAGGTAAAGAGCACCAGCATGCGCAGTGCCTCCTGCGTCTGAACCTTTCTGGCGAACGCACGAATTGTCTTTGGATCGAAGATATCCCGGCGCAGCGCAGACGACATCTCGAGATGGTTGCGCACCAAATCCACAACCCTATGCGCCTCAGATGGTTCAAGCTCCAGGCGCGCAAGAACTCCTTGCGCCAGACGTGCACTCTCGATCGTGTGATCGACCGTGCTTCGCCCTTTGCCGGTGTCGTGCATAAGCGCGGCGAGATACAGAATCTCCTTGTGCGGCAGCTCTCCCAGAACCAGTGCGAAGCGCTTACCCCACGCGCTCAGGCCTCCCTCGCTTTCGCCCAGCGCATGCAGCGTGTCAATCAGCACAAACGTATGCTCGTCAACCGTGTAGCGGTGATAGGCGTCGCGAATCACCAAAGAATCAATCCCGTGAAACTCCGGCACCAGCAGCTCCAGCAAGCCGACCGCATGCATGACACGCAGCGCCGTTCCAGCGTAGCGGCCCAGCAGAATATCCCGCAGACGATGCCATAGACCGGCTCCGTCTTCCAGACG
>CAXTJC010000202.1:0-6190 GCA_964244225.1 uncultured Acidobacteriaceae bacterium | reverse complement strand
TGCAGTCCGAGCAGAATGCGGAGGTTCTTCTCCCTTCGACTCCGCTCAGAGTCAGAATGACAAACCATTGCGTTTAGGGGGCGAGGGAGCAGCTGGTGCTGTCCTGTGCCTCGGTCAGGATGAGCGCGTTGGCGGCAAGGGTGCGGACGACGCAGGTATGCTGCGAATCCTTGGCGCCGTAGCTTGCGGTAGCGGTGTTGGTGTCGTGGTTGATGAAGGAGAAGCTCGGCGTGTAGTGGAGGGTGTCTGTCGTCTCGATGGTCTCCTGGCTAACGACCGGGTTGGGGCTGTTGGCGCCGATCGGGCTACGCAGGGCATCGATCTTCTGCTGCTTGACGGAGGTGGTGATGGCGATGTTGCCGGTAGCGTCTGGCGCCTGGTTGTAGTCGACGATCAGCGGGTAGGAGATGTCGTGCTGGTTCTGGACCGTGCCTGCGCTGGATGTAATGGTGGTGAGTTCGTGCTGCTCCGTGCCTTGCGTGAGGTTCTGCTTGAAGATGGTGCTCGAGACCTTCTCATCCTGCATGTTGCCGAAGGAGTTGGAGGCCTGGATGGTGGTGTCGATGCGGCCGTGTGTCGTGTTGATATAGCCGGAGATGGTCCACATGCGGGCGGAGCTGACGGCGACGGGGCCGGAGACGGTGCCGTCGGCCGCGGTGTTCAGGCTCTCTTCGATCGTTGGTGTAGGAGCCGCTGTGAGAGTGTCGGTGAGAAGGCCACCGGTGGTGACGGAGCCTGCCGGGCCGGTATAGAGGAGCAGAGTCGAGGCAACATCGAAGCCGCTGTTCGCGTTGAAGACGGAGACGGAGACGGCGTGCGGCTTTCCATCGGCGAGGACGCCGGCGAAGGGTGTCAGATCGACGCGGTAGGGCTTGAGGTTGAGGGTCTGGACGCCGGGAATGGGCTCCCAGAGGTAGGGATCGATGCCGCCGGTGTAGATCCAGGGATATACGGGCGCGACGCCGGCTGGCTTGCCGTCGATCGAGACTTCAGTCTCGCGGAAGGCGGAGTTGCCGCAGTTTTGCAGTTCACCAGCGACGTTCGACGGAACGCAGGTGTACCAGAACTCGTCGGCGGACTGCGACTGTGAGATGACGTCCAGATAGACGCGCTCGAGGTTCCTGGGGAAGGTGAAGCTGGCAGTGGACATATCCGTCGTGACGGTGTCGTTGGTAGGATTTGGGGTCCGAGCAGAAGACCGTAGCGGCCGACAACAATCACTGAGATGGAGAAAATAAATATTCATGACAATCAAACTTTCTTATTGACAGCCATTGAAGTTGCCTTATACGTTACTTTTGCGTCAGAGCTGGTTACGAAAGTGTATTTACAGTTTCCTTTCTCTCCGGTGCTGCGCTCACCAAGCTAGTTTTTCCTATTTCAAGGGAACAAGTTCGCCACCAAGGTATACAGGAGGATGTATGCTTCGATTTCCTCGGCAAGCTTCACTGTTTGTCGCAGCCATCGTTTTGGTCTGTCCTATCGCTGTTCACGCGCAGACGGCTTCAGTGACTCAGCCCGGCACGATACCACCAGAACGCTTCTACCCAATGGCATTCCGGCACATGATGAGTTTGGCCGACACTTTGGACCCGGTCCGTAACCCGCACCTCCCGGTAACTATTAACACCTTTTTCTCGGACCGTTGCGGCATGTCTAGTACGGAAATGGCGGGGATGATGAGCGAGGCGCAGAAGTGGAAGACGGAAGCAGATCCGATCGACACTCAAGCGAAGAACATGATTGCGAGCATGCACGCGATGGCACCGGGAGGAAAGCTGCCCACAGGACAGAGGCCCCCCGCTGTGCCCGCTGCGCTGACGCAGCTGCAGGCCCAAAAAGATGCGGTTACCATGCGCCACGTCGCTGCACTTCAGACGGCATGGGGAACACCGCGCTTTAAGGTGATTGATGGATCGCTGCGTACACAATCCCACCCCGTCGTCGTTACTCCCAAGTAGTGTTATTTCGACCTCGCTTCGACTTCACTAAGCCGGCTTGCACAGGAGACCAACGTGCGTACATGCCTTTACTACATCCTCTTCGCCTTGGCGGCAGTCTCTGCCTCGGCCCAATCTATTACGGGCTATTCCACAGTATCCATAGGCGTTATGGGCCAGTTCTGTAACCGGGTTGGATGTCCGCCTCCAGTTCTAACACCCATCCTCAACGTGTACACGGATACGGAGGAAGATTACACCGCTGCTCTTTACTACGATGTAGAGAACACGACGGCAATCTATGGCGTGAACGGATCTCTAATCACCACGATCAGCGCTCCCCCCGGAAACCCAACCGCCCCGGCGACGTACAGCTTGCCCATGAACAATGCCAACGGGGCAACTGATGGAATCTTTTCCGCTTATACCACCCACATACTCGACTTCTTCTACATCGCGGCGGCTGCCAGCTATTACGATCCCTACGGTTACAGTGGCTTCACTAATGGAACAGGCGACGGCGGTTATGGTTCGGGCTACTACTTCAATGTTTATGTCAACCTGTATCTCCAGTTGGCGCGTGTTGTCTTGGGGCAGACGTATTCTCTTGCTAATAACAGCACGCAGGATACGGGAGCATCGGCTACGGCCGCTCGCGCCTATAGCGTTTTGTACCAGACTTTTATACCACCAGATGTAGTAATATCCCCGGCCGATGACTTCACCTGCGTCGATCCCTTCAATGCATACGGGGGCGACAACCGCGGCTTCAACCCGCTCCTGGGTAGCGCACGTGCTTTTGAGCAGATCTCACTCGGAGTAGGTGGTTTATTTCTGCCAAATCAGCTTGGAGCGTTTGACACCGGCATCACCCACCAGTACGCGCATGACGCACTTGACGCGAACGGGCACCTGCTTCCAGCCGCCCTGGGCGACGGGATAACGGGCGACTGCCACTACTTGAAGCGCCTTGCAAAAGCACCGCGAACGACACTGACGCAGCCAGTGGCTAGCTACAGTGGAGGGGTTGCGAGTACCACATTCTTAGGGAAAACCGGTAATCCTCTTGAGCCCTCACCCCCGATCGATTTCAACGCAACAGTTCAACTCGCAAAGGTTGGAACAACCGTCTACGTCTCTGGGCAGATCACGCACGATTGCTACCCAGCGCACGAGGTAAGCGTTGGCATAACAGATGTGTATGCATTCATGCCCGCTGGCAACGACGTCACGGTTGTTGCACCCTGTTTAGCGGGTGTAGGTGCTCTGACTGTTCCTATTACAAAAACCTTCACTTCTACCCCGTAGTAGGGACTCTCGAAAGGACTTTTCATGCAATGGACCTCTCTTCTCTCGCCCCTCTTTTGTGTGAGTCTGCTTTCTGTGCCTTTGCCAGCTCCAGCCCAGAACCTTCTCCCTCAGGTGTTCACGGATCTTCATAGTCCGGATCAGAATGTCCGCAAAGCAGCCAATGATCGCATTGTGGCGTCTTTTGGGCATGACCTGAACACCATCGAGCAGGAATCTAACCTCCTCTGCTCCTCCTTAAGAGACAACGATGGTTACATACGCCAACAGGCTTCCGGCATCCTGAACGTGCTCACCTTGACCTTTTCGGAGCACGCTCAGATCGCTCAGGGTTGTCTAACTAATCTGGTTGCAGCGGCGAGCGACTCTCAGCCTCGTGTGCGTCTAAATGCTTTGTTGACGCTCACAAAGGGTAAGCTCATTCCACCCGCAGAAGCGAAGAAAGCTTTTCTGGACGCACTCAATGATCCGGCGGAAGACCTTCACGGCCTCGGTGCACTTGGTTTGCTGAAGCTTCCTGATAAGAGCGGGATCCCCATTGTCGCTGCAGCCCTGGCATCATCCGAAGTGAAGGAGGCTAAACTTCATCTGCTGATGGCCGTTACTCTGGCGAAAACTGCAGACCCGACGCTTGACAACATTGTGCAAGCTCAACTTTATGATAAGGACGCGGAGGTGCAGGAAGCGGCCATCGGAGCAACGGGAAGTGCATCTGCGGATAGGAGTAGGGCAGTGGCGGCACTCCAGAATCTAGCTGCTAGTGACTCAGGAACCACGGCGACAAGGAATCGAGCATTCCTTATGGCGGAGCGTCTCTCCGCCAAATAACTCAAACAAATAACAGGAAGATCGAGTAGCCAAGAGCGGCAGCAAGTCCTGCTACGGCCGCCATTCCTATTGCCACCTTGTTGAAGGCCTCAGCGCGGGCAAGCAGGAGAAAAATTAGGAACGTAACCATCAAGCCGTGTACGGCTGCTACTGCAATCGAAATCGGCCACAGGCGAAGTTGATCACCGATTTTGAAAGTCAGTACTCCTGCGGCACCCCCACTCAGCCAGACTAGGAGGGCTACAACAAGCGTCCAGTAATGGGTGGAATAAGGGTCCCCGGTCGGTCCGATGCGGTACAGGAAGGCTCGGGCAACGATCTGTTGCGCAGCGACATACGAGAGCAGGCTGAGCGGAACTAAAAACCCTTTAGAGGGGGTTGCTCTGACAAATCGACTCGCCACGATTCACCTTACCAACACCTTAAGATGCGCTTGGGACAAGTAGTGCAGCCAAGAGGTGTGAGCCCCACGTTTGACCATCTCACCTTCTATTTGACAGTAACTCAGAAAGTGAGTACTCCTCGTCGAGTTCCCGGGCCTTATGCGCTTCGCTAGCTCGTGGACCGGCGGACCGGCGTGCTGGGCAGACGTTTCGAGACGCGCGGGGCGGAGCTGGGTGGGCGGCTCTTGCCGTTCTTGCGGCGTTTCGTGCTGGGCTCAATCACGGCGCGCATCCAGTAGTTGCCGTCGGCATCTGCCTCAATGCCATGAACCTCGCGCTCAAAGCCGGGGAAGCGCTTGCCGAACTCTTCCATGGCGAGAATGAGCTTGATGACAGGGCTTTCGGGGCCGCCGAGACGCTCGCCGGGCATGGACATGGGGATGCCCGGCGGGTAAGGCACGAGCATGACGGCGGCGATGCGGCCGGCCATCTCGTTGAAGCGCATCTTCTCGGTCTCCTGACGAAGGAGTTTTTGATAGGTCTGCGCGGGGGTGAGGACGGGATCGAAGTCCTCGTCGCAGGCCTCGTTGACGAGCGAGGCGAGACGCAGCTCGATCATGGCGGCGTTCATCTCGTCCGAGAGCTCTTTTAGGGTCATGTTGCGGTAGCGAGCGGGAAACTTCTGCACTAATTCAGGAAGCGCCTCTTCAAGACGCGCTTCCGTGTCGTACAGGCGTTTGAACTCGAAGAGATTTTCAAGCAGAGAGCCCCATTTTCCTTTGGAGGTTCCGACCGAAAAGAGCACCAGGACGGTGTAGTCGCCAGTACGGGCGATCTCCACGCGGCGGCTGTCGAGGAACTCGGTGAGGATCGCGGCGGGGATACCCCAGTCGGCGATCCGGCCCTGGGCATTGACGCCGGGGGTGAGGATGGTGACCTTAGCGGGGTCGAGCATGGAGTACTCGTCCGCGATGTCGTCGTCGTTATAGCCGTGCCAGTCCTCGCCGGGCTTGAGGGTCCAACAGGAGGGCGTATTCATCAGGAGCTCATCCTCGGCCTCCTCGAAGTCGATGCGCTCGCCGGTCGCCGGGTCGGTGACCTGCTCGGGTTGATAGATGCCGAAGAACCAGCCATCACCATTTTCAGAGGCGGCGCGGAGCCGGTGCGCGATTGAGGCCATCGCCTGGCGGAAGCTGATGGCATCCTGGATGGTTTCGTCCATGAGCGTTGGGCCGGCGGGCTCATCCATCATGGCGGCCGCGACGTCGAGGCTCGCGATCAGCGGGTAGAAGGGCGATGTCGTCCCGTGCATCATAAAGGCTTCATTGAACTGGTCGAAGTCAAGCGGGGCACGCGGGCTAAGCTTGATGTGGACCATGGATCCCATAGAGAAGGCGGCGAGCATCTTGTGCGTGGACTGCACGGAGAAGATGGCGGGGCGGTCGGGCATGTCGTCCGGAACGCCCATGGCATAGCGGTTGCGATACAGAGGGTGGAACTTCGCGTAGGCGTACCAGGCCTCGTCAAAGTGGATGCGTGGGACGGACTTGGCGAGCTCCTTGACGACGGTGTCGACGTTATAGCAGAGGCCGTCGTAGGTAGAGTTGGTGACGACGGCATAGGTGGGCTGCTGGGCGCGAGCACCGACAGAGAAGGGGCTCTTGGCGATGAGCTCCTGCACGTTTTCCGGGCTGAAGAGCTTGAGCGGAACCAGGCCGATCATGCCGTAGC
>CAXTJC010000201.1:0-6192 GCA_964244225.1 uncultured Acidobacteriaceae bacterium | reverse complement strand
CTCGGCTATACGAGCGTGCTCTACTCGGATAAGACGACGCTGGTGCTGGCGCCGGAGCACAAGGCGACGGAGGAGGCGATCAAGGCCTCGGGCGTGCCGTATGCGCTGCTGCGAAATGGGTGGTATCTCGAGAACCAGACAGAGGCTCTCGGACCGGCGCTCGAACATGGAGCGGTGCTGGGAGCGGCGGGTGACGGGCGATTTTCGTCGGCGGCGCGGGCGGACTATGCGGCTGCAGCCGTGGCGGTGCTGACGGGTGATGGGTTCGCGAACAGGACGTTTGAGCTGGCTGGCGATTCGGCGTATACGCTGACGGAGCTTGCGGCGGAGGTGTCGAAGCAGTCGGGAAAGTCAGTGGTGTACAAGAATCTGCCGGCGGTGGAGTATGCGGGGGTGCTTGAGAGCTTTGGACTGCCGAAGCCAATCGCGGAGATGCTGGCGAAGGCGGATGAGGGCGCGGCGAAGGGCGAGCTGGAGAGCTCGTCGCGGGATCTGCATGAGCTGATTGGGCGGCCGACGACGACGTTGGCAGCGGCAGTCGGTGATGCGCTGAAGCAGTAGCCCTGGCGCGCAGGACAGCGCTTCTTTTTGCGTTGCCTGTCGCCGTGATGGCGACAGGCTCGCAAGGAGAGATGCATTTTGCAGAGGTCCATCGACGTGGATGCGATACCGTGCATGCATGAGAGATCTTTTGTCGGATGGCTGCCGCATGGCTGGGTGTGGTCTGGTGTTTGCGCTGGGGGTGGTGGGCTCGATGGAAGCGAGGGCGCAGACGGCCGGGATGCAGGCGGCGGGGGCGAAGGTGCAGGCGCTGAGTGCGCGGTTCTGGGAGTGGCGAGCTACGGAGCAGCCGTTTTCAGATGATGACATTCCACGGCTGGATCGGCCGGCAGGGTTTTCGGCGCAGTGGTCGGCAGGTGCAGTGGCTGGGTATAAGCGGCAGATTGGCGAGTACGAACGCGAATGGCGTGGGGTGGACGTGAGTAGTGCGCCGGTGGCGGTGCAGGTGGATTGGCGGCTGGTTGGATCGGCGATCGCGCGGGTGCACTGGGAGCTTGAGGTGAACCCGGTGTGGCGGCGGAATCCGGCGTTCTATGTGGATCAGGGGCTGGGCGCGGCGTATACCGCGATGCTGCCGCCGCCGCCGTTCAGCGTGGATCGGCAGAGGGAGGTCGTGACGCGGCTTGAGAGCGTGCCGCGTCTGCTGGAGGAGGGGCGGGCAAACCTGACGGAGATGCGGCAGCCCTTCGCGATGGTGGCGATGGAGGAGATGGACGGGATTGAGACACACATGGCGGCGTTCAAGGCTGGGGTGCATGCGAGTGCGGGGTTTTCGGCGCAGGAGTTGACGCGGTTCGATGTGGCGGAGGATGCGGCGGCAAAGGCGCTGGTAGCGTATCGCGAGTGGCTGCGGCCGCAGGTGGCGAAGCTGCCCAAAGAGACGGCGGTGGGTCGGGAGGCGTACGTGTATTTTCTGCGGAACGTGGCGCTGGTGTCGAATACGCCGGAGCAGATTCTGGCTACGGGGCGGACGGAGTGGGCGCGGGCAGTGACGTTTGAGGCGCTACAGGCGGCGGCGAATAAGGGCTTACCGGAGACACCGCGATACCCGACGTTGGCGGCGCAGGTTGCGGAGGCGGATAGGCAGGAGGTTGCGATACGGGCGTATCTGCCGGCGCATGGATTGCTGTCGAATCCGCCCGAGGTGACGCGCTATCATAGCCGGCCGATGCCGCCGTATATCGCGGCGCTGTCGTTTCTCGGAGTGACGGATGACCTGACGAGCGAGGCGCGGCTGAAGGAGGACAGTGTGAGTTACAAATTGCCGCCGGATAAGGTGACTGATTTCTTTTCGGTGATCTCAGCGCACGATACGCGGCCATTGACGATCCATGAAGGCGTGCCGGGGCATGCGTTCCAGCTGGCGTGGAGCTGGCACAGTGCGGACCCGGTGCGGCGGCACTACTATGACTCGGAGTCGAATGAGGGGATCGGGTTTTATGCCGAGGAGATGATGCTGATTGGTGGGTTGTTCGATACAGAGCCGCGGACGAAGGAGTCGATCTACCGGATGATGCGGCTGCGCGCGCTGCGGGTGGAGGTTGATGTGCGACTGGCGCTGGGGGAGTTCACGCTCGAACAGGCGGCGGGGTATCTGGAAAAAACGGTGCCGATGGATGCGGCGACGGCGCGTGGGGAGGCTTCAATGTTTGCATCGACGCCGGGTCAGGCGATTACGTATCAGATTGGAAAGAGCGACATGCTGCGGTTGCTGAGTGATGCGCGCATACGGCAGGGCGCGAGCTTCCGGCTGCAGGCGTTTGACGATGCGGTGTGGCAGAACGGGAATGTGCCGTTTTCGCTCAATCGGTGGGAGATGCTGGGGGATGCGAGCGAGGTGCCGGCGGTGCCGGGGAGCTTTGCGTGGGTGGTGCGGTAATAACTATTTCGATTTAGGTTGAGCGTCGACCTTGATCTCGAAGAGGGTGGGCCATTGCTTGCCGGTGACGAAGAGGCGGTCATGGGCGGCGTCGAAGGCGATGCCGTTGAGGACGGACTCTGGGGTGAGGCGCTGTGTGTCAGGGAGGAGGCCGGTGAGGTCGATCCAGCTGAGGACGCGGCCGTCGGTGGGGGAGATGCGGGCGATGGTGTCTGTGTGCCAGACGTTGGCGTAGATTTCGCCGTGGATGAACTCGAGCTCGTTGAGGTTGCGGATGCGATCTGAGCCATCGTGCACGGTGATGTGGCGGGTCTCGCGGAAGGTTGCGGGATCGCGGAAGCGGAGGGTGTCTGTGCCGTCGGAGGTTACAATCTCGGTGGCGGTGCGGGTCATGCCCCAGCCCTCGCCGGTGTAGGGCAGTCGGCGGACGAGATGGAGGGTGGCGCGGTCGTAGACGAAGCAGATGTGCGAGGTCCAGGTCCACTCGAAGAGCTCGGCGCCGAAGTCGACGATGCCTTCGCCGAAGAGGTCAGGCGCCAGAGTGAGGGACTGGATAGGCCGGCCGGTTTCGAGTGGATAGACCAGGAGCGCGGAGTGGCCTTCGAGGCCGGTGCCTTCGTAGAGGAGGCCGTCCAAGAAGAAGAGGCCTTCGGTATAACTGGCGGTGGAGTGCGGGTAGCGGGCGACGACGGTGTAGCCGAAGGTGGGAGCGGCGAAGGCAGGTGCGCCAAGCGCTGTCGCCAGGACGATGAGGGTGAGGAGCCGCGAAGAAAACGAGAGCATTCAGGGTATCCTCACACATCCTTCAGGCTGGTTTAAGTTGGAACGTCAAGACTGGGTAGAGTGCTTCATGCGAGCACAGAGGAGATGTCTATGATCAGTTTTCAGGGAACGAGTTTTTACAAGAGTATCGCCTTCGGCGCTGTGCTTGCACTGGCGATCGATGCGGCGACTGTGCGGGCGCAGGAGAAGAAGCTGCAGCGGGCGGAGCTGCCGGCGGCGGTGCTGGCAACGATCGACCGGGAGGCGAAGGGCGCGACGATTAAGGGGTATGCAACTGAGCGGGAGGGCGGCAAGAAGGTGTATGAGGCAGAGACGATGGTCTCGGGTCACAGCCGCGATCTGCAGGTTGCGGAGGATGGGACGTTGAATGAGATCGAGGAAGAGGTGGCGCTGGAGGCGCTGCCGGATGCGGTAAAGGCCGGGCTGCAGGCGAAGGCGGCGGGCGCGACGATTACCAAGGTGGAGTCGCTGACGAAGCGCGGCAAGCTGGTGGCGTATGAGGCGGCGACGCGAAAGGGAGCGAAGAAGGGCGAGGTGCAGGTGGGACCGAACGGCGAGGGGCTTGCGCACGAGGAGTAAGCGAGCCTCTGTTCTGTAAGAGAGTCGGTGCAAGAGAGTCGCTGCGATCGAGGGTGCGATGGCAGCGACTCTGTGCAGGGATCGGCGGTCAGGCTTTGCGGTGGTGGGTGATGGTGGCGAAGGGTTTGGCGACGGTGGTGAGTTGCGGAAGGACGGCGGTGTTGAGGTGGGCGGCGAGCTCGTCAGCCTCTTTGTTGGTGGGGCCGGTGAAGTCGGCACCGTGCTTGTCAAAGCCCTCGCGATGCATGAGGGACTGGACTTCCTTGTCGGCTTCGGCGATGCGGGTGACGTCGAGGTCGCGGAGTTCGATGAAGATGGTGGCCATGTAGCGCATGGGTGTTGGATGCGTGGCGCGAGGCGGAAAGCGGAGCGTTTCTCCGGGAGATCCGGCTCTTATCGATCCCTGACGGCTGGCGTACGGACAGCCGCGCCGAGGCGATGCGGTAGAAGCGTTCTTGTCACAAGCCGAAAAACAATACAACTAAAGTGCAATCCAGCTTCTTTCCCTGCACGTTCTACCGGTACCGGGCCCTGTTGTCTTTCTCTCTACGTGACGGATGAGTTATCCGCCACACTCCCAGAAACGCACGATGTGTTGTGAGGAATCCCATGAACTTCGAAGAATCAAATTCGGAAAGCTTTAACCTGCTTGCTGCACGATCGGATCGTCGCCGTTTCTTCCGCCAGGCCGGGCTTTTCGGTCTTGGCGCCGCCACCAGCGGTCTGCTGCTCCCGAGCGCGGGCGCACAGTCAACCGGATCACAGGCCATGGAGCAAGCCGCCGATACGGCCACGGAGATCTTTGAGGCCGCTCTGGTCGCCGAGGACCTGGCGACCACCTTCTACTACAACGGCCTCGTCGGCAGGGTGCTGCAGGATCCGGCTCTTGCGGGTTCCGGCGGCGGCATCAACGACATCACTAATGGCAACCAGCCCAATCTGCAGTACATCCAGGCGGCACTGACCGAAGAGATTAATCACGCCAATCTGTTTCGCAGCTTGCTCGGCGGCAGCGCATCCACTGCCGATCCCTACCAGACGTTTTACTTTCCCAATGGCACCTTCGACACCATCGGCAGCTTCACTACTATTCTGAACGCGCTCGAGAATGCCTTTATTGGCGCGTATCTGAATGCGGTGCAGGAGTTTGCGCTGATGTCGGCGAAGGTTGAAGCCAACAGCAAGTACACGGCGACGCAGCTGCAGTACTTCGCCAAGGTGGCGGCTTCCATCATGGGGGTTGAGTGTGAGCATCGCGTGCTCGGCAACGTCATCGCGAACGTCAATCCGGCGAACAACCTAAACTACGAGCAGACAGACGGCATCAATGCGGTCTACAACGGCCCGCACTCGGCTTTCGCGGCGCTGGTTCCGTTTGTGACGCCTTCGACCGGCCCAGGGTTCTCTCTTCAGACCGCACTCGAAGGGGCAGGCAAGGTCGGCATCGTGGTCGGGGGCAAACCGGCGACGATGTAGGTGACAGTCCACTTTACGAGCCTGGCCGGCGCGGCTGTTTCTCGCAGACGAGAGCGCGCCGGCGTTTTTGTGTCTGGCGGATGATGGCGGTCGATGGAGGTTGGTCGATCTGGAAGGGTTGGCTTTGCGACACCAGCCGTTCCAGCGCAAGAAATCCAAGTGAGATGCGATTCGCTTCTTGAGCTAGCATCGCTCTATGGCGAGGGCAAAGAGTCCGGAGAAGCGGCAGGCTATTCTGCGTGCGGCAGTGCATGAGATTGCGCAGACCGGACTAGGTGCTTCAACCGCGAGTATTGCGAAGAGCGCGAAGCTGGCGGAAGGGACGCTCTTCACCTACTTTGCCACGAAGAACGAGCTGCTGAATGAGCTTTACCTTGAGCTGAAATGCGATGTGTACCGCCGCGTCAACGCCAGGTTTCCGCACAAGGCTGACCTTCGCGTGCGCGCCCGTCACGTATGGATTGAAACCCTGCGCTGGGGGATAGAGCAGCCGGACGAGCGGAAAGCTTCGCTGCAGTTGAACGTCTCGGGTAGTGTGACGGACGCAACGAGGCGGAGCCTTGGGTCAGAGAGCGGCGCCGTGGCCCAGGCGATGAGCGAACTTGCAACGAGAGGCGTGTTCAAGAATCTGCCGCCAGGGTTTGCTTCCTCCGCCATATCGGCGATGCAGGAGGCTGTGATGGAGACAGTCGCAAAGAAGCCTCGGCAGAAAACAATGCTGATTGAAAAAGGCTTTGAGGCTTTCTGGCGGATGGCAAAGTAGCTCAACAGTTTTGCGATACAAAATGAGCAACCACTCACTCACCTCTGCGTCTAAACCGAGCAGAGGGCGAAATGGCTAAAGTCTGGTTGATTACGGGAAGTGGCAACGGATTGGGACGTGACATTGCGGAGGCTGCTCTCGCGGCAGGAGA
>CAXTJC010000200.1:0-6196 GCA_964244225.1 uncultured Acidobacteriaceae bacterium | reverse complement strand
ATCGCCATCACCGCCAGTACCAGCAGCCCCCGCATCTGCCGGCGGCGCTCCTCCGCCTCCCGCAGCGTTCGTTCCCCCGGATCGCGCGTCGTCAGGCTCACTGCGCCGACGGATCCTTGTTCACGAGATAGTGGATCCGCAGCTCCAGATTCGGCCCGTGGAACTCCTTCGGCAGCGGCGGAAACTGCCCGACCCCGGTAATCGATCCCCACGCCGCGCGGTTCAGCGCATCGTCATGCGACGAGCCATCCAGGTTCATCGCGCCAATGTGCCCGTCCGGCAGAATCATAAACCGGATCAGCGTCGTCCCCTGCTTGTTCAGCGGCGGCCGAGCCTCGACCGGAATCAGCGGCAGCCAGGTGTTATAGATCTCCCGCAGAATCCGCCGCAGATATGGGTTGAAGTCCACGCCCATGGTGTCCGAAAGCACATCCACGCCGGTGTTCATGCCCTGGTGCTCGACCGGAACCCCATTGCCGTAGTTGCCGCCCTGCCCTGCCTCGGCGGCCTGCCGCGCCGCCTGCCGTATCGCGTCGCCCGCGCTCTGTGCCGGCTGCGAGAAGTTCGGCTTGGTCGGCGTCTCCGCCGTTGCCTGCTGCTGCGGGGCCTGCGGCCGGGGAGCCTCCGCTACCGGCGGCTTCTGCTGCGGTTGTGGCTGGGTCTGCGCCGCCTGAGGCGCGGGCGTCTTCGGGGCAGGCTGCGCCGCCGAGGGCTGCGGCTCTGGAGCCTTCGGCAGCGGCGTCGCAGCTCCGGGAGCACCCGCCTTGCGCATCGCCTGCAGCTGGTCCAGTGTCTTGCGGCTCAGCGACTGCCGCGCCGTCTGCTGCGTTCGATCCTGGTCGCTCAAGGTATTCGTCGGCTTCCGCGGCAGCTGCTTGGAGATGTCCTTCGGCAGGTCCAGATAGGTCAGCTCGCGATCGCGCTGCTTCAGCACATCCGCCGGATTGATCAGGCGCGGCTGGTGAAAGATCACCTGCGGACCGTAAAAGATGAACCATCCGATCGCCAGCCACACGATGACCGAGATGTAGATTGCCTCGCGAAACCGCGCGCGCGCCCGCTCATCATTCACCGAGTCGAGCAGGTAGATCAGCTCGTGCGTGTCGAGATCGGCGTATCGCCGGGATCGGATCGTCTCGCTCGGGGGAGGTGTGGCCGGGTTCGGTGGTGGTGTCTCCAGAGTCGGCATCGTGTCCATAGTTGGATGTCGTCAGGCCGCTGCCGCGCACAAATCGCCCAGTCGAACCGCGCTAGGTCCCGGCAGGACGCCCGCGCACCATCCACCTTCGTCTATCTTCTCATCTCCCATGCTAAAACCCGGCTTCCGGCATCGGGTTGTGCACCGCTGTGCTCTTTCAATAAGACTCGGAACAAATCCTTTGCTTTTCTTTCTTCCATTCCGAGTATCACGAGGAACCTGCTTTTTGTTCGGACCGGCTGCGTAACGTCTCCTGAAGTCCCATCCCCGACTCACCCCTGGCAAACACCCGACGTACACTGGCCCTGCATGAAATCGCTCTCCGAATACACCAAGACCTGGATCCTGACCATCAGCGATCGCTGCAGCCGCGGCGAGCAGACAGACGTCTCCGGACCAGCCGTGGAGGCGATGCTGCGCCGCGCCGGCCTAACCCTCATTCACCGGCGCACCCTGCCGGACGAGCTGAACGTCATCTCCGCAGCGCTGCGCGAGGGCGTCGCGGCAGGCGCCGCACTCATCCTCACCACCGGCGGCACCGGTCTCGCGCCGCGCGATGTCACGCCCGAGGCCACCCTCCAGGTCTGTGACCGCAGGGTCGACGGGCTCGCGGAGCGGATGCGCGCAGCCAGCCTCGAAGCAACGCCGCTCGCCGCCCTCAGCCGCGCCGTCGCCGGCACGCTCGGCCAAACGCTGATCGTCAACCTGCCCGGCAGCCCGAACGGCGCCGCCGTCTCGCTCACCGCGGTGCTGCCGCTGCTCGGCCACGCCATCGATCTGCTCGCCGGCCAAACCGCGCACGAAAGCACATCGGTCGAAGCCCCAGCCACCCCCTATCCCTAAGAACCTACTGAATAAATCAAAGGTGCCGTCATCTCGACCGGAGTCGTGCAGTTGTATCGCACGATGGAGTGGAGAGATCCCCGTATTCCGCTGTTGTCGTTGTATGTTCTTTCTCCTAAAACGCCGCGCGCGTTTTGTTAAACAGGCTCCTAAAGAAATGTTTCAGTAAGGATATAAAAGTTGTCATCTCGACCGCAGCAAAACAGCTTCTTCGTTTTGCAAAGTGGAGAGACCTGCAGATGTAGAGCTATACACATTCCAGAACTTTGCCCTGGAAGCACTCTGATGAAGCGCCCCTTATAAAGGGTATAGCGAAGTCCTCCCCTGTTAAGAGCATGGCTTCAGCCATGCCATCAGCGCCTTCCATGCAATGCGGCTTTAGCCGCAGAGGTCAGCTTGGGTCTACTTTCAGAACTCAACCAGACTGTCCCTGACCAAGCCCTCCCAAAAATCAACCCCCGCAGCAAACTTGTAGACTTGCGCTTGAGGCTGTTTTGAAACTTCATCCTGTCATCTGGTTCCACAAAGGCAGCGCCTGGACCCTTGCGCTGCTGAAACCCCTGGGCGTGTGGGGCCTGGGCGGCCTGGCCTTTATAGACAGCGGTCTGTTCCCCGTGCCGCCCACCATGGATCTCGTGCTGGTCGGCTACGTCGCCGCCGACCCCGCCAAGCTGGTGCTCTACTCCTTCGTCGCCGCCCTTGGCTCGGCTCTGGGCAGCCTGATTCCCTTCTTCATCGGCCGCGCCGGCGGCGAGCTCTTCCTGCTCAAACGCATCAACCGTGAGCGCTACGAGCGGCTGCGCAATCGCTTTGAAAAACAGGAGTTCCTGGTCATCATGATCCCCGCCATGGTCCCACCGCCCATGCCCCTCAAGCTCTTCGAGCTCGCCGCCGGCGTCTTTGAGATGAAGCCCCTGCTCTTCGCCTCCGCCATCTTCGCCGGCAAGTTCCTCCGCTTCCTCGCCTTCGCCCTCATCACGCGATGGTATGGACCGGCCATCGTCCGCACCGTCGGCGAGGCCTTCCACGAGCACCTCGGCCTGGTCGTAGCCGGCATCGGCCTGCTCGTGCTGCTGATCGCCTTCTTCGTCGTCCGGCGCATCTTCGACCGTCGCCGCGGAACATCCCTCCCCATCGAAGAAGAGAGCTAACCAGAATCCGCTCGTTTAGTATTTGTCATTCTGATAAGTTGTTTGTCATTCTGACCACAGTCTTTTGTTTGTCATTCTGAGCAAAGTCTTTTGGTTGTCGTTCTGAGCACAGTTCTTTTGTTTGTCATCTGAGCGTAGTCTTTTATCTGTCATTCTGAGCGCAGCGAAGAATCCCCGCATTTCGCTTTTAACCACGGAGCGCAGCGACGTACAACCGCACTTGCCTTTCTTTCTTCCATTCCGAGCACCGCGAGGAACCTGCTTCTCGCCCGCACCAGATCAACCATCCGCAACACGAACCCCAAGAAGCCGTCATCTCGACCGAGCAACGCGAGTGGAGAGACCCCTGTATTTCGCTTCACCCGCCACACCCCCACCAGCAAGCCCTACCCCTCCAGCAACCGCAGCAACCCAGCCTCATCCACCACCGGAACCTTCAGCGCCTGGGCCTTCTCCAGCTTCGAGCCCGCCTCCTCACCCGCCACCACATAGCTCGTCTTCTTGCTCACCGACCCCACTACCCGCCCGCCCGCCGCCTCAATCCGCTCCTTCGCCGCCTCGCGCGTCAGCGTCGGCCGCGACCCCGTCAGCACAAACAGCAGCCCGGCCAGCGCGTCCGTCGTGACCCGCTTCTCCGCCGTCATCGTCAGCCCCGCGGCCTTCAGCCGTCCCACCAGCTCGCGATTCCGCTCCACCGCGAAGAAGTCCGCGATCGCCTCCGCCACCTTCGGGCCTACTTCGTTGACGGCTTCCAGCTCCTCCCGCGTCGCCGCCATCAGCGCGTCGATCTCCCCAAACTGCGCCGCCAGCAGCTGCGCCGTGCGCTCCCCCACAAACCGTATACCAAACCCCAGCAGCACACGGTTCAGCGGCGCCGCCTTGCTCTTCTCGATCTCCGCCAGTAACGCCGCCGCCGTCTTCTCTCCGATCCGCTCGAGCCCCATCAGGTCGGCCTTCGTCAGCCTGTACAGATCGGAGATCGTCCGCACCAGCGGCGCCCTGGCATCTGTAACCGAACGTGTAACCGAAGCCGCATCTGTAACCGATGCAGGAACAGAACCCGCATACGCGAACACTTCTGCCCTCGCCTTCCTGTTTTCATCTTTATCGCTCTCGCCTTTCCTGTTCTCGCCTTTCCTGTTTTCGTCTTTTTTGTTGTAATCCCGTAGGGATCTGCTTCTCTTCCCCTGCACCGCGTTTACATCACTCGCTCCCGCCAACGCACTCTCGCTCTCCGCCGCGAGCACCGCCTCGACCTCCTCGCTCGACTCCCCGTCGTCCGCCGCCGTCTCCGCCGGCTGCCCCAGCAGTTGCCGCACGATTGCATCGCCCATGCCGTCGATATTCATCACCCCGCGCGAGGCAAAGTGCAGCAGCTCCTCGCGCAGACGCGCCGGGCAGCTCGCATTCACGCACCGCCAGTCCACCTCGCCCTCCACCTTCACCAGCCCACTGGCGCAGACCGGGCACACCGCCGGAAACACAATCTCTCGCCCCTTGCCGCGCCGCCTGCCGGCCTTCTTTGCCGCCTCAGAGAACACCGCGCCCTCCGGCATTACGCTCTCCTCCGTGACCACCTGCACGATCTTCGGGATCACGTCGCCGCCGCGCTCCACCTGCACCAGATCGCCGATCCGCACGCCCAGCCGCGCAATCTCATCCGCATTGTGCAGCGTCGCCCGCGTCACAGTAATGCCGCCAATCCCAACCGGAGCCAACGCCGCCACCGGCGTCACCTTGCCCGTTCGCCCCACCTGGAACAGCACATCGTCGAGCACCGTCACCGCCGCCCGCGCCGCGAACTTGTACGCGATCGCCCATCGCGGCGCCTTCCCTGTAAATCCCAGCCGCCGCTGCTGCGCCACCGCATCCACCTTCACCACGACGCCGTCGATCTCATACGGCAGCGTCTCCCGCAGCCCCTCCGCCTTCTCGATGAACGCCCACACCGCGTCGATATCCTTCGCCGGCCGGCCATGCTGATTCACCTTCAGGCCGCACGCTGTCAGCGCATCGAGCCCCTGGGTCTGCGTCGGCAGCAGCGGCTCCCCATCCGCCGCCAGCAGAAAGTACGCAAAGAACTCCAGCCGCCGCTGCGCCACGATGTTCGGCTCGATCGTCCGTATCGTCCCCGCCGCCGCGTTGCGCGGGTTGGCCGCCGCCGCCTGCCCCGCCGCCTCGCGCTCCGCGTTCATCTTCAGGAACGCCGCCTGCGGCAGCACCACCTCGCCCCGCACCTCGAACCCCTCCGCAAGCGCGCCCGGCGGCAGCCCTGCCGCCTCGACCTTCGCCGCGCTCACACTCAGCGGTACCGACCGGATCGTCCGCACGTTCGACGTCACATCCTCCCCCGTCGTCCCATCCCCGCGCGTCAACCCCCGCAAAAGATGCGTAGACCCCACACCCACCTCGGTAAAAACCCGCGTAACCTCGTCCGAAATCGCCCTTTTTTCAGCAGCCCCAACACTGGATGCCCCAGAGCCTGCCCTGAGCTTGTCGAAGGGTCTCGCATCTGAGACCTGGGTTCCAACTGGCCCATACTGGAGCGCCAGTGACAGCCCATCCAGCTTCAACTCGCACACATATTCCACCCGTTCGCTCCCCGGCAGAGCCTCGCGCACCCGCTTCTCCCACGCCCGTAACTCACTCTCGTCATAGGCGTTATCGAGCGACAGCAACGGTCGCGAGTGCTTCACCTTGGCAAACCCGTCCTTCGGCTTGCCCCCCACCCGCTGCGTCGGCGAGTCCGCCGTCACCAGCTCCGGCCGCGCCAGTTCCAGCCGCTTCAATTCGTTCATCAGAGCGTCGTATTGTGCGTCTGTAATCGCCGGCGTATCTTCAACATAGTAAAGATGTTCGTGCCGTCGCAGATCCTCTCGCAACGCCTCCGCCCGCGCCTCGTCCGACCCCTTGCCTACACTCGCCATGCCCCCGATTATAGGAGCGTCGGCCCGTCAGGTATGCTTCTCCCAGAGCTCTCATGGAACCCGTAACCCATTTCCTT
>CAXTJC010000199.1:0-6209 GCA_964244225.1 uncultured Acidobacteriaceae bacterium | reverse complement strand
AATCAGGTTGCCGCTACAATCCCGGTTCGCCGCCAGCCCTCTGCCATCGCAATCGCCTCCGATGGCCGCCGTGCCTTCGTCGCGAACTCGGGAGCGAACTCGGTGAGCGTCCTCGATCTTGATGCTCGCCGCGAACTCTCGACTGTTGTAACCGGCAGCTCGCCCGTTGCCCTCGCGCTCTCGCCCGACGCCCGCTCTCTCGTCGTCTCAAATCGCATCTCCGCCTCGGTCTCAATCTTTGCCGTCGCTCCCACAAGTCCTGCGGCGGGAACCGCTCCACTCACTCTTCGCGCCAGCATCGCCGGCTGTCCCGGCGCCTCTGCCGTCACCATCCTTCCCGACTCCTCAAAGGCCTTCGCGGCCTGCACCGCCGCTCACCAGATTATGGCCATCTCGATCGCTGCCGCTCCCAACTCCTGGGCGGCCCGACAGAACGCCTCGCTGCTCACCGACCATCTTTTAACCCTGCTCGATGTTGGGGACAATCCCGCCGCGCTCGCTTTAAAGCCCGACGGTGGCGAGATTTTTGTCTCCAACTCAGGCTCCGATTCCATCTCCGAGATCTCTACCTTCCCGAACGAGGTTGGCGGCACCTACACCATCGCCAGCCACCCCGCTCAGGCCCTCGCCAGCGCCGATAATGGGACCCTTTGGATTGCGAACCAGGCCGCCGATACCGTCGGCATCTACTCTATCGATGACGGCCGGCTCACCGGCAGCGTCCGCACCGGCTCTGCCCCTGTGGCCCTCGCCTTCTCTGCCGACGAGCACCTTCTGCTCGCCGCCAATTACCGCTCCGGCGACGTCGCCGTGATTCGTACAGACAGCAAACAGGGCCCAGCCCTCTTCACCATGCTCCCTGCCGGCATTAACCCCTCGGCGATCGTTACCAAGTCCTTCATCGTTTCGCGTTGAGGAAGGCAACTCGGCATGCCGGCGCTTCGTGCAATCGCAGCATCGTCACACCTGCCGCGCCAGCACCAGAGTGATGTCGTCCGGCTGCTCTTCCGCCCCGATCCACGCATCGAGCGCCTGCATCACCTGTGAGCTGATGACGTGCAGCGGCTCATGGCGGTAGCGGCGGACAACGTCCATCATGCGGTCTTCGCCAAAGTCTCCGAAGTCGTTCTCTGGCTCCGTTACGCCGTCTGAGTAGGCCACCATGATGTCGCCCGATCTCATGACGATCGTCTCCTGCTCGTACTCCATCCCGTCCATCAGCCCTACCACCGTGCCACCGCAATCCAGTCTGCATACAGTCCCGTCCGACCTCAGCACCAGGGGCGGCAGCTGCCCCGCATTCGAGTACGTCAGCCTCGCGGAGCGCGCATCGTAATGCGCCAGAAAGAGCGTCGCGTACTTCTCCGGCTGCGTGCTCCGGTAGAGATGCCGGTTCAGCAGTGCCAGAATGCGTCCTGGCGATTCAAACAGCTCCGTTCCGCCACTCGCCCGCAGCGCCCGCAACGCCAGCTCTCCATTTGAGGCCTTTCCGTCGAGCAGCAGCTCCTCGCTTGCAAGCCGGTACGCCCGCACAGCGGAGTGCAGCGTCGCCATCAGCAGCGCGGCCGAGATGCCCTTGCCGCTGATGTCACCCAACGCAATGCCCACTCCGCTCGGTATGCCCGGCGTTCCCTCTGCATCGTCGAAGACGAGGAAGTCGTAGTAGTCCCCGCTCACCGCACGCGCCGGCCGGCAGACTCCGTGCAGCTCCAGCGTTGGCAGGTTCGTTACCATCTGCGGAAACAGGTTGGCTTGCACCTCCTGCGCGATCGAGAGCTCATTCTGCAGCCGCTCCTTTTCCTGCTGTTCCTTCAACAGCCGCTCAAGCGATCCTGTCATGGTGTTGAAGGACCGGCTCAGCTCCGCCATCTGGTCGTCGCGCGTAACCCCGATCCTGTGATGGAACTCCCCGCGATCGATGCGCTGCGTCGCATCGTAGAGATCTGTAACTGAAGTCGTTACTGTTCGACTGAGCCGAACCGCCATCCAAAGGGCCAGTGCCTCAATCGCTGCGAAGAGAACGCACAGCACGATGAGGCCGATACGAAGAATCCGACCGCCAAGCGAGGCGCCAAAGAGCGCCCGATAGAGCCTCGACGGCCGGGAGACGACCTCAATCGGCGCATTATCGATCTGCCCTGTGTCCCAGTTCACGACGGGAATCGTCGACAGAAAACGCACTCGGAGGTCGAGAAGATTCTGGGCCGCCGGTTCCTCGCCACCCACAACCGACCCCTGACGAATCTGTTCCGGATTCGGGGTCCGCGTCTCCCGCACCCGCTTCGTTCCCGGCTTGACCGGCGCTCGCTCGGCCGGCGTCTTCGCGGCTACGATCTCGTCTGCGGGGGTCGCCGGCGCTTCGCCCGTTGTCACCGCAATCAGCCGTGCTCGACCCAGATTGTGCGCCACCGTTCGCATCAGCGCACCATCGACCGGCATACTGCTTATCAGGCTGTAGCGCTCCCCGGGAATCACCTCTACCTGCTCGATCCCGACAAGGTAGAGCTCGCCGCCATCGAGAACCAACCCGCGGAAGCGCTTTTCGCCCAGCCGTGTGGCCCAAGGCGGGAGGCCCAGCGGGGTGCGCACGCGCGTCGGCTGCTGATCTCTGTAGTTCACCTGCAGTCCGTTGCGAAACACCCGCATCTGCGGCGAAAGCGTTCCTCCCGGCTCCTCCAGCTGCGGTTCGGTAAAGCGCAGTTCGGCAAGAGCATTCGGCGCTGTGCTGCTATCGCCGCTGCCGCCTGGAGTCCGCAGGCGCTTCTCCAGGGTCCACTCGTCCAGCGAGTTCAACCCCTTTACCTGGTCCAAATGACTCTGCAGTCGAGCGTCCACCAGGTGAATCGCGAACTGGCCCGCAACGATATAGGCGGAGATCAACACCAGTGTCGAAAAGAGAACGATCGGCGCCAGGCCGATCAGCAGATAGGTCAGCACCAGCTTGTTGCGGAGGCTCCACAGCAGACGCTGCCGCACCATGCGCCACAGCATCGGCAGAGCCGTCGCCACCAGAGCCAGGCCCACCATCGCCTGCAGCACGGCACTCAGGGTTCCCAGCGTTCCGTTCAGCAACCGCAGCATGCTTAGTATGCAAAACCAGACCACCAGCCAGAAGACCGCGCCGGCTATGCCTCGTGGCGGCCGCCGCTGGTGCCAGCCCTGCCACGCGCGCAGACGTTCCCAGCTTGCCATCGCCCCGCTCGCCATCGCCCCGCTCACGCTGTCTCCTCGCGATCTTCGGCCTTGGCCTCGCGCGCCAGCCGCAGCGTGTAGCGTGTCGCCGAAAAATGAGCCCCGGCCAGCAGGAGCAGGCCCGACAGGAACGCCCACATCATCAGCCCTACAGAGATGTAAAACGGTCCATAGACGGATTGAAAATCCAGCCACGGCAGCGCGCGGACGTACAGCAGCTTGGCGCCCTCCCACAAAACCCCGATCACAACCGCCGTCGGCAGCACCGCGATCGCCGGAACCTTGCGGTTTGGCAGCGCCCAATAGATCAGAAAGAACAGCAGCACGCTCGCGAGCCCGGCTGAGATGTGCATGAAGCCATGCGAAATCAGGTGGTACGCCCGATTACCCGTATGCCCGAAGAACAACACCTTGAGAATCGACTCCTGCCCGGCCGACAGCATCACCGAGATCATCGCCAGCGCCCCCACAGCGAACGCCAGCCCTAGCGAGACGGCCTGGTTATGCAGATAGTTCCGATTCTTGCGAACACCCCATACCTGGTTCAGCGCAACCTCAAGCGGCAGGAACACGCCCGTCGAACTGATCAGCAGCATCACCACCGAGAACACCTGCATTCCGCTCCTGGGATGCACCAGCAGCTGCATATTGCGCATCACGAACTCCTGCCCGGTCGGCAGAAAGCTTTTTAGCAGATCGCCCACGACCGGCTCGATCCGTGACGTACCAAATACGGCACGGCTCACTGTCAGCATCAGCACGATGAAGGGAAACAGCGCCAGAATAGCGTTTGCCGCCACACTAAACGCGTAGGTGTGTACCTCGGTTCGGATCAGATAGCAGCCCAGCGCCACGGTCTGGGCCCAGAGACCATCCTTCACTACGACCGGCTGCAATTCGCGCACATCGACCGGCATGGATTGCGCGGTGTCGCGCGTTACTGCGTCCGTTGTCTCGCTTACCACGGTGATCGGCATCTCTCTTGGCATAACCCGTTCATCGCATTCCTCGCCGCCCCACTCTCGTCCGTAGGAAGGGACAGCATCGGCCCGCCTCGATGCTAGCAGAGCCTTTCGCAGAGCCACCCTGCCCCGGTACACTCTGTCCTAGACAGATCCCCCGGAGCCCGCCGTATGTACGTCCATCGCCATCTCCTCGCCTTGCTTCTCTGCAGCTTTGTTCCTGCCGCGGCATCCGCTCAGACCGCCCCCGCAGGCGCCATTCCCCCGCACCAGCCCATGACGCCGTTGTTCAACGGTAAGGACCTCTCCGGCTTCGATACATTTCTGCGCAACCGAGGCCTGAACCAGGATCCCACTCACATCTTCCAGGTCGAAGACGGTCTCATTCACGTCTCCGGGCACGAGATGGGATACATCATCACGAAACAATCCTTCCGCCGCTTCTATCTCCGCGCGGACTTCAAATGGGGCGAAGGCACCTTCGGCGAGCGTGCCGGCCAGGCCCGCGACAGCGGCATCCTCTATAGCATTCAGGGTGAGAACAAGGTCTGGCCACGCTCGGTTGAGTTTCAGATCAAGGAAGGTGAGACGGGCGACTTCTGGATGACCGATGGCGCCGCCGTTACCGGCTCCGACGGCAAGCGCATCACCGGGCCGCCCAACTCCGCCCTCAACATCGGCCACATCGGCAAGGGTCCGACAAAGAACACAGTCGGCTTCCGCAACTCCTCCGGAGAGCTTGAAAAGCTGCGCGGTCAGTGGAACACCCTTGAGCTTGTCGTCGATGGCAACGTCATTCATCAGTATGTGAACGGTAAACTCGCCAATATCGGCACCGATCCCTCGCCTATGGAAGGCAAGATCCTCTTTCAATCCGAAGGCGCAGAGATCTTCTTCCGCAATCTCGCGCTTGCTCCGCTGAAATAGCATCACGCCGCTTCTGCAACCTGCCGGGAGTTCTACAACGACGGAGGTCTGCTTTCCTCTCCTATGAATACGGCGCCAAGCCGCGCGAGGGCCCACGTCGCTGCTTCCGCAAGAACCGCATCCTCGCCCGCAGCCCACAGCTCCAGACGTGTACGGAACCGCTCCGCGCCGCTATTGCCCATCGCAATCGCAACATTCCTGTGCAGCCGCTTCTTTCCCGTCCGTTCCAGCGGCGACCCTTTGAACCATCGCCGGAACTCGGCCGAGCTCAGCCCCGCCAGCCACTCCAGATCCGGGTTGATCAGCTCCTGCCGCGGCAGCATCTCCGGATCGGCAACAATCGGAGCCCGCCAATTCCACGGACAGACATCCTGACAGATATCGCAACCAAACACCTGCCTTCCCATTCCCTCGCGCAGGTCTTCGTCGATCAGCCCCTTTTTTTCTATCGTCAGATAGGCAATGCATCGCCGCGCATCCATCTGTCGCGGCGCAATCAGCGCGTCGGTCGGACACGCGTCCAGGCAGCGGGTGCACGTTCCGCAACGATCCGCGGCCTCAACCGCAAATCCGCTTACTTCGACAGGAATGGAGGTGATGATGGAGGCAAGCAGCGTCCACGAGCCAACGCCCTGGTTGATGACCGTCGTATTTTTGCCGATCCATCCCACCCCCGCTCGCGCCGCCACCGCACGCTCCACCATCGGCCCGGTATCCACATAACATCGACTCTCACACGGCATGACCGCCTGGATCTCCGCCTCGAGCTTTTGCAGCCGGCCGAGCAGCACCTCGTGATAGTCATTCGCCCGGAGCGGTTCGGACGCGATCTCCTGCCGTGTCCCGCTCCAGGCATAGCGTCCGATCCACCCCGCGCCAGTTTCCGACGCATCAATGGAAAGTGGCCCCTCGGCCCGATAGTTCATGGCGCAGAGCACCACCGATCGCGCCCAGGGAATCGCAACATTCACCGTGCTGCGCAGCAGGAGTCCTTCTTCATTGCGCCGCTTCAGATACTCCATCTCGCCGGCGAAGCCCGCCTCCAGCCAACTCTCGAAGCGCTCGCCGTCAACCCGCTCGGCCTCCGTTGTACCCGCGGCGGCGGCTATCCCCGCCAGCGTGAAGCCT
>CAXTJC010000198.1:0-6217 GCA_964244225.1 uncultured Acidobacteriaceae bacterium | reverse complement strand
GTCAGGCTACCAACATCCAGAACAACTTCGGTATCGGCAGCTACACCTTCAACCCGCTCCCGAACGCGGCAACCCCCGAGCAGCTCTCCGGCCTCACCGCGCTGTTGCAGGGCAATTTTAATAACGTCGAGCGCTCGAACAGCCTCGTTCCCCCGCACTACCGCAACTGGGAGCCCAGCGTCTACTTTCAGGACGACTACCGCATCGCCTCGAACCTGACCCTGAACCTCGGCGTCCGCTATGAGGTCCTCACGCCCTTCACCGAGGTCAAGGGCGCGCTCACCAACTTTGATCCCGCAGCGGGCAAGCTCCTCGTCGCTAACCAGAACGGTGTCAATCAGTACGCCGGCCTCAGCCCGACCTACTCGAACATCGCGCCTCGTCTCGGCTTTGCGTACACGGCTGCTCCCGGCCTGGTACTCCGCGGCGGCTTCGGCATGACTTACTTCCAGGGGAACTACACTTCGAATGGATCGGAAAAGGCGCAACCCTTCGTCTCTGACTTCAAGACGAACAATCCCGATCCTCGCCTGGGTCCGCCAACCACTCTCTTCTCACAGGGTCTTCCCGCACCGGCTGTCTCAAGCGCTACCAACCCCACCGGCAACATCAACGATGTGCTCAATAAAGACTTCCGCATCTCGTACCTTGAACAGTTCAACCTGACCGTCGAGAAGTCCTTCGGGGCGAATGTCCTGCAGGTCACCTACGTCGGCGAGCTCGGTCGTCATCTCGCCCAGATCAGCAACGATCAGAACGCTCCCGCGCTGATCTCAAACTCGGCTCTCCAAAACTTCGCCACGCAGCAGGGGCTCAAGAACGATACCGCGACTGCGTTCAACCTGCTGCGTCCTTACCACAACACCCTGCCGAACGCTCAGCAGATCGGTCAGTTCACCAGCAGCGGCTCCTCGAACTACCACGCTCTGCAGCTCTCGCTCACCCGCCGCGCCACCAAGGGCCTCACGCTCGGCGCCAACTACACGTACGCGCATAACCTCGACAACATCCTCGCCTACAGCAACGAGGTCAACGACGGCTATGGTGTCATCCCCTCGCAGCTCAGCTCCCTCGAGTACGGCAACAGCGATCTTGATCTCAGGAACCGCCTCGCCTTTACCGCGAACTACACCCTCCCCTTCGGCCAGAACCTGAACGGCTTCAAGGCCGCTCTCGGCAAAGGCTGGCAGGCCAACACCCTGCTGGTCTGGAACAGCGGTGTCCCGTTCACAGTCGTTGAAAGCAATGGCGTAGCCAGCACCAGCCTGGCTGCCCAGACCAACGTTCGTCCCAACCAGGTCCGCAAAGCCAACCTGAGCGGCTTCAACGTCATGCAGTTCTTTGACACCACGGCCTTCCAGGCGCAACCGTCGGGAACACTCGGCACCGAGCGGAGAAACCCCCTCTACGGGCCACACTTCCGCCATGTTGACCTCTCCGTCTTCAAGAGCTTCCCGGTCTTCCGCGAGTCCTCGATCGAGTTCCGCGCCGAAGCCTTCAACATCATCAACACCACCAACTTCAATCAGCCGAATAACACCCTCAACGCTCAGTCAAACTCCACAACTAACCCCGACTCCTACGCCTTTCAGGCGAGCACCGCGGGCCAGATCCAGAGCACCTCAGCCAACTACACTCCACGCGAGGTCCAGTTCGCCCTCAAGTACCAGTTCTAACCTCACCCCAACCCAGAAAGGCCCGGCAGACAATCGCCGGGCCTTTCTGCTTTAAGAAACACTCTGACTGACTGCCCTTCGTTAAGGGTATGGCTTCAGCCATACCATAAGCGTTCCCCATAGAAGGCGGCTTCAGCCGCTGAGGTCAGCTTGGTCACAGAGTGTGTCAGAGAAGTACTCCCATTCGCTTAGAAGTATCATCTCGACCGAAGCAAGACAGCTTCTCGTCTTTCGCAGTGGAGAGAACTGCAGCTCCCCGCACCGCCCCACACCATCAAAAATCCCACGACAAAGCCCGCTTACTGCTCTCCCACCACCATCGCATCCGGATTGCCCACCACCCGCGGCGTCCGGCTCTCGCTGATCGCCGCACTCTGCGGCGTCAGCGCCATCGCACGCGACAGACTGAACACCAGCAGCGTCTGCTCCGGCACCACCTCCTGCCGATCCGTCTTCAGCCACAGAATCGTCCCCGCCCCCGCGCCAATCCCCGCACCAACCGCCGCACCCACGCCGCCGCCCAGCACCGCCCCTGCCGCCGCGCCGCCACCCGTCGCCAGCCCCACCGCCGCCAGCGTCTCCTTCGGATGATCCCGCCGGATCAGCGATCCCTCGCCGTCCACCTTCGTATGCCGCGTCTGGTCCGTATCAATCAGCTGCAGATGCGCGTTGTACCGCGCGCCATCCGGCAGCACAATCGTCTCCGCCTCCAGATGAATCATCGCCGCACCCGAGATCCGCCGCCCGCTGTGCACCGTCGTCACCCGCCCCTGAATCGTCGATCCCACCGGCATCACCACCCGCCCATCCTTCTCCACCGGCTCCGTCAGCAGCGCCGCAAACCGCGTCCCCGCCGCCGTGTCTATCGTCGAGAGCTGCTGCGTCAGCCGCGCCCGCAGCAGCGTCCCCTCCCGCAGCTCGCCCGGCCGATCCACCACCGTCGTCACCACCGTTGCGTCCGCCTGCGCCTCCGTCATCGCCCGCCCTGTATCCGCGGCGCCCGCCACCTTCGGCCCCGTATACGGCACATACGCCCCATACGTCTCTGTCGTAGCCGCACTCCGCGGACTCGCCGCCACCGCCGCCGAGGGCTTCACCGGCCTCGCCGCTGCATCAGGCGTCACCGCGATCACCGCCTCATCCGGATGCGACACGCCCATGCGCGCCTCCTGCGCCATCGCGGAGTGCGGTGCGGGGAATGCCGTTACAGCAGCCAGAGCCAGTACCGAGATCGTCGTCTTCATAGCAGTTGTCCCTCAAGAGTCGTTGAACCCCGCAAGCAGCCATCCTCGCCCGCAAAGGTCGTCATCCTCCACACTAGAGCCACCCGGCCACCGCACTCGCGCAATCGCCGGCAGGGAATCGAACCAGTCACCACGGCCCGACCGCACCAACGCATCCATTCCGCCGCAACCGCCCCCTGCTAAACTTTCTCTCGTGCCTGATCGTTTCCGCACCACCTTCATCGACACCATCACCACCTTCCAGGGTGACCCTATCCCCGTCGATCGCCGGCCCAAACTCAACGACCGCCTCGCCCATCGCATCGCCACGACCTCATCCCCGACCTCTTCGCCCACATCCTCAAGGAGCCCCATGCTCGCCGCCAACCTCACCGACATCGTCTCCATCGCCGCCCGCGAAATCCTCGACTCCCGCGGCAATCCCACCGTCGAAGCCGACGTCCTCCTCGAAGGCAACATCCGCGGCCGCGCCGCCGTCCCCTCCGGAGCCTCGACCGGCGAGCACGAGGCCGTCGAGCTCCGCGACAACGACAAGTCCCACTACCTTGGCAAAGGCGTCCTCAAAGCCGTCGACAACATCGAGAGCATCATCGCCCCCGAGCTCACCGGCATGGACGCCTCCAACCAGCGACTCCTCGACGCCACCATGCTCGCCCTCGACAACACCGACAACAAATCCAACCTCGGCGCCAACGCCATCCTCGCCGTCTCCATGGCCGCCGCCCGCGCCGCCGCCCTCGCCCTCCATCTCCCGCTCTACCGCTACCTCGGCGGCGTCAACGCCTGCATCCTCCCCACCCCCATGATGAACATCCTCAACGGCGGCTCCCACGCCGACAACAACGTCGACTTCCAGGAGTTCATGATCATGCCCGTCGGCGCCGAGACCTTCTCGGACGCCCTCCGCATGGGCACCGAGGTCTTCCACACCCTCAAATCCGTCCTCAAGAAACGCGGCTACTCCACCTCCGTCGGCGACGAAGGCGGCTTCGCCCCCTCGCTCAAATCCAACGAAGAAGCCGTCGACCTCATCCTCGAATCCATCGAACTCGCCGGCTACAAGCCCCTCGAAGAGATCGCCCTCGCCCTCGATCCCGCCGTCTCCGAGTTCTATTCGAAGGAAACCGGCCGCTACACCTTCAAGAAGTCCGACCGCCGCGAGCTCACTTCAGACGAAATGGCCGCCTACTGGGCCGACTGGTCGCAGAAGTACCCCATCATCTCCATCGAAGACGGCCTCGCCGAAGACGACTGGACCGGCTGGCGCACCCTGACCGAAAAGATCGGCGATAAAATCCAGCTCGTCGGCGACGACCTCTTCGTCACCAACACCGCTCGCCTCCAGAAGGGAATCGAAGAGAAGGTCGCCAACTCCATCCTCATCAAGGTCAACCAGATCGGCACCATCACCGAAACCCTGGAGGCCATCCAGCTCGCCCGCCGCTTCGGCTACACCTCGATCATCTCCCACCGCTCCGGCGAAACCGAAGACACCTTCATCGCCGACCTAGCCGTCGCCACCGGCGCCGGTCAGATCAAAACCGGCAGCGCCTCCCGCACCGACCGCATCGCCAAATACAACCAACTCCTCCGCATCGAAGAAGAACTAGGCCAAGCCGCCGAATTCTTGGGTGCCGAGAGCATCAACTGCAGCATGTAGAAAGATCTACGTAAGTAGCCTCCGGTCGGCAGAAAAGAACCCTGATGAACGTTCGACAAGCGATAGAACATGCGAATCTGATTCTCACCGAAGAGCAGGAACGACCAAACACTCGCTACTTGGCAGCCGGCAGATCATTTTCGGAACAGATCGCTCAGATCCGGGACGGAACTTACAAAGGTGCACTAGCACAGATCGACGGAGAGGAGCTCAATCTCGACGGCTTACGCAAGCAGACGAAGCGCTTCGTTCTTGAAAGAACAGGCACATATACCTTAACTGGAGAAAACTACTCTCTATTGCATGCGCTGTTTGGCCAGCTTCACGAGGGCGACCACGACGCATTCGTCGATGCGTTACTTATCCTTGTCCGAAGTGGTGGCCTCACTTCTACTAGTTCCGTTTACCACTACCCCACCCTTGACGGACAGGTCTCATGTCTCCCGCTTGTCGCTGAATTCTTGGTACGGGTAGGGGCGGCTGAACGACTGTTCCTCACCTTGGGTTCAGTTCAGGGACCGACTTTAGGACTAGCACTCCTGCTCTTACAGGTTGAAGAGATGATCTCTCTCAATTTTTCCGTTCTTTCAACCACCGAATACGACAAAGTTCCAGATTGGCTCAAGCCGCTAGAAGATCTGGTCAGGGCTAAGACGGCTGGTACGCTTCGTCCTCGGGGGGGCCTTTCTCTGCTCAGTACACATCCTTTTCTTCACTCAGGTCAGGACAGGGCGGGTTATCAAATCTTGAACTCGATCGAGTGCATAGTCTCCGAAAGCAGACAGGCGAAGTTTTACTACCTGAAAGGTGCGTTACGGCGAAATCCAAATATAGAAGTCGAGAATGACAAGGCGATTGTTGAAAACTTCTTGGAGTCGCTCAACTTCGATTCACGCTTGATCACTTCGTTGAGAAAGTCCGAGGAGCTCTATCGAGCCGATAGCGAGCTCGATCTGAAGAGCTGTCTCGACCATCTGCGAAGCTTCTTTGAGCACCTTCATATCGACGCTGCTCAGCTTACAACGGACTCTAGTAGAGTAGGTGATATAGACGGTGCTTTAAACTTCCTACGAAATAGCAGCGTTCTAAGCCAACAACAAGAAAAATTTGCAAGGGGGCTTTACACCCTATTAAGTAGTGAGGGAGCACACTCTCTTATTGCCTCTCGGGAATTTGCGCGCTTACTGAGAAACATGGTCATAGAGTATGGACTTCTGTTCCTGACGGTGCTCAGTAAGAGCGCGTCCTCAAAGTGTAAATAGACTAGATCGTCCTTCTTCAAGTTAAGAATGATGACGGATGGCTGGTAGGCTGGTGGCCCACCCTCCATCGACCATAAACGTCGCGGTGGCTAGTGAGCAATCCTTCATCTAGGACAAACGTCTCGGTGCCCCATCCTTCGCAGCCTCATCGCGAAGGGTGGGACGTAAACAGATGGTCCAGCAAGACACAGCGTTCTTGCACAACCAAAGCGGATCTTCAGATAACCTTCACGAAGAACCTATCCGGAGAACTTCTTGCGCCTCCTCGCATCCCTGGCTGGTGGCCCACCCTTTATCGACCACAAACGTCGCGGTAGCTAGTGAGTAATCCTTCATCTAGGACAAACGTCTCGGTGCCCCATCCTTCGCAGCCTT
>CAXTJC010000197.1:0-6230 GCA_964244225.1 uncultured Acidobacteriaceae bacterium | reverse complement strand
CGAGCTGCCCGGAACGTTCAATAGCGCCCAGCCAACTTCACGGTGCGGAATATTGTTATTCGACGGACCATAGTTCGCCCGCGCATCGCCGAACGGGTCGTACCACCCATTTGTGCCGGCCGCCGTGCTGGAGTTCTGGTTGAAGTCCAGCGCATGCGCCCATGTGTAGTTGGCGTCGTAGCTGATCCGCTTCGACGCGCGCTTCTGCACCTCAACCGTCAGCGCATGGTAGTTCGCGTTGATGTTGCTGATGATCTCGGTTGTGGAGCCAAAGGCAGGATTGGGTGTGTTGAAGTTATAGCTGCTCGCCGTCGCTCCCTTCTGCGTACGGTTGGAGTAGATCTTCGAGGAGACTGCCGTGCCGCACGCCAGCGGACCGCACGCCCCATTCGCGCCGCCAACCACGTAGTTGAAATTGTAAGTGTTAGCCGGACTCAGATTCAGGTTCAGATAGTTCGGCAGCTCGCGGCTGAGCGCGCCGATATAGCTGACGGACAGCACCGTATCGAGGCCCAGATCCTGCTGCACCGCCAGGTCGAATTGCTGCGCGTACGGGTTCTGGAAGTTCTTCGCGAAGTACTGAATCGCCGGCCCCTGCGCTGTCGGTGGCGGAGCCGTCGCAGCCACACCCGGCAGCAGCGGAGCGCCCGTCGTCGTCGAAGAGAACGTGTAGCTGGCCTGGCTGTTGCGCGACCCGGTATTCTCATACGCGTTCAGCAGCAGCGCGTTGAAGATACGCCCGTAGTAGACGCCATACCCGCCGCGCAGAACCGTCCTACCCTGGCCATAGGGGTCCCACGCAAAGCCGATCCGCGGAGCGATATTGTTGCCATCGCTCGGATGCGTATTTGTAATCGGAAGCGTTGCAAGTCCGCTGAAGGGCGCAGGCAGCCGCTCGTAGTCGTATCGCGCGCCAAGGTTCAACGTAAGCCGCGGCGTCAGCTTCCAGTCATCCTGCACGAAGACGCCGTAGTCCACCGTCGAGAGCTGAAAACTCGCCGGCCCAAAGCCCTGCGAGAAGCTGTTGTAGCAGGGGTAAAATCCCGCCGCCGTGCTCCCCACGCCGCTTCCCGTCGCGTTGCACGTCGCGCCCTTGCTCAGCAGATCGCTGAAATAGTTCACGATGCTGCTGCTGTACGTGTAGGCCCCGTTGCCCTGGTAGAGGTTGTTCTGCACATCGAAGTTGTGGACGATGTCCTCGCCGAACTTGATGGTGTGCTTGCCGAGCAGCAGGCTCGCCGTATCGCCGATCTGCCATTTGCGCTCATCCGGATACGCCGGGCGGAAGCTGTAGTACGGCGTTCCCAGGTTGAAGCCCGTTGTCGCAAACAGACCCACATAGGTCGGAACGCCGGTCGAGTTCGTCAGGTTCGTATTCGTGTAGTCGCTCGGCGTCTGCCGGCCTTCATCGTTCAACTCGCGGCCATACTGGTAGCGCAGCTCGTTCACCAGCTTCGGCGTGAACAGGCTCTCCAGCTTGGCAAGACCGTAATCTAGCTTTACAAAATCTGTGCCGAAGCTGTCGATCGCGTACGTGTTGGTCGCCTGCGTCTGCACACCGCCCGGCGAGTCCCAGCGCAGCCGATGATACAGCCCGCTGACGTGGTGCTTGCTCGACACCTGCCAGTCCAGCTTGGGAGTATTGATCGTCTGATCGCCGTACCGTGCCACCGGTCCCAGGTCGTTCAGCAACGATCGCAGCTGCGAGTTGTACGCCACCGCACCCAGGCCGTAGTTGGCATACTTCAGCCGCGCCGCCAGCAGGCAGGACTGTGCATCGACCGGGCTGGCCGCCGGCGATCCGCTCGGTGCTGTTACTGCGCCACTGGTCAGGCTGCAGTTATAGCCGGCCGGGAGCGCCGCATCCGGAGCCGTAAAGAACGAGGTCGGATTGCTGGCCTTGGCGGTCCCGGGAAAGTTTCGCTTGAACTGGTCAAAGGCATAAAAGAAGAACAGCTTGTCCTTAATGAGCGGTCCGCCCAGACCAAAGCCATACTGGTTCCGGTTATCCTTCGGCTTATACGGAGCGGTCACGTAGGCATTGGTCGCGCTGTTGAACGTCGTATTGGTTGCGCCCGGCTGGAACGCCGATCGGCTGGAGTTGCGGTTATAGAAGTAGAGCTCGCCATGCAACGCATTTGTGCCGCTCTTGGTTACAGAGTTCACCACCCCGCCCACGGCGCGTCCATACTCCGCCGAGTAGACACCGGTATTCACCTGGAACTCCCGCACCGCGGCCTGCGACGTCGAGTAGCCCGCGCGCGTGCGGCCACGCTCCTCCGAAAAGAAGGCTTGGTTGTCGTCCGCGCCGTCGATCTCAACGTTGTTCAGCAACGGACTGATCGCGCGAAAGCTCAGCAGGCCGAATCCGTTCGCATCCGGCGTCACGCCCGGGGTAAGCACTGCCAGCGCCGACCACCGGCGATTGTTGATCGGAATACTCTCGATCTCCGTGTTGCTCAGATGGCCGCCATAGGCCGGCGATTCGAAATCCAGCACCGGCGCCTGCGCAGAGACATTCACCGTCACGTTCTCCGCGCCATTCGCCATGTGCTGGTTCAGCTCGGTCACGCCATTAACCTGCACGGTGACATCACTCGTGCGCGTCTCGCTGAAACCTGTGGCTGTAAATGTAACCGTATAGGTTCCAGGCTCCAGCTGCGGAGCCTTGAAGAAACCGGATCCATTCGAGGTCAGGGTCTGCTCCGCATCGGTCCCATTGTTGTGAATCTTAACCGCAGCGTTCGCCACCACGGCATCGCCCGCGTCGAACACTGTTCCTGAGATCGCGCCCTGTGTTGTCGATTGCGCAACCGCCATCCCGTTCGCCGCGGTCATTGCGCACAGCAGAACGGCGTTCCTGGTAAATCGTGCGTGCATCTGGATCTCCTGAGGGTCTCGGCGCAGGCTAGGTTGCACGGAGGTGTCCCCCTCCTCGATCGCACATCTAACTTTGATAGTTCCAGTCTGCCATACAGCCATGAACACCGCGTAAACAGCCGCTCTGCGCTGTTTAGCCTCCTCAAAAAATGTCCGCATGCACCATCGCCCGCACCACTCATCGCAGGCACCGGCTGGTTACAAGCGCACCTGGCGATACACTAGGGATTAGCCCTATGTTTCTTGACGAAGCAAAAATCCGTATCAAAGCCGGCGACGGCGGCAATGGCTGCATGGCCTTCCGGCGTGAGAAGTTTGTGCCGCGCGGAGGTCCGTCCGGCGGCGACGGCGGCCACGGCGGCGACATCCTCATGGCGTCCTCCCTCAGCCACAACACCCTCATCCACTTCCGCTTTAACCCCGAGCACAAATCGCAGCGCGGCGGCCACGGTCTCGGCTCCAACTGCTCCGGCTTCGCGGGCGAATCCACCACGCTCCAGGTCCCCGTCGGCACCCTCGTCTACGACGACGCCACCGGCGAGCTGCTGCACGACTTCGCCCATCCCAACGAATCCCTCATCGTCGCCAAAGGCGGCCGTGGCGGTCGTGGCAACCAGCACTTCGCCACCAGCACCCACCAGGCCCCGCGCGAGCATGAGCTCGGCCGCTCCGGCGAAGAGCGCGTCCTCCGCCTGGAGCTTCGTCTGCTCGCCGATGCCGGTCTGGTCGGCTATCCGAACGTCGGCAAAAGCACCTTCATCTCGCGCATCTCCGCCGCGAAACCGAAGATCGCCAACTACGAGTTCACCACGCTCGAGCCCAACCTCGGTGTCGTGCAGGTCGGCGACTACCCGCACACCGAGTCCTTCACCATCGCCGATCTTCCCGGCCTCATCGAGGGTGCCCACCTCGGCGCGGGCCTCGGCATCCAGTTCCTCCGGCACATCGAACGAACCAGCGTCATCGTGCATCTCGTGGATGTGTCGGACGCAACCGATCGGCCAGACCCCGTGGACGACTTCAAAGTCATCACAGCCGAGCTGAAGAGCTTCGACGCCTCTCTACCCACCCGTCCCACGGTTGTGGTTGCGACCAAGATTGATGTCGCCAACCCGGACAAGCTCAAGAAGCTGGCGGCGATGGCCAAGCGCCGCAAACTTCCCTTCTTCGCTATCTCCGCCGTCACCGGCGAAGGTCTCGATCCGCTTAAGTACGCCATCGCCGATCTGGTCCGCATCCATCGTCCCGTCGATATTCCCGCGCCCGAGCTCGAAGCCATTCGACCCACGCACCCACCGCCGCCGCCCAACGCCCGCGGTCGCGCGCACTGATGCCCCGCGTCCGGTCAGAATGCGCCTTCGGCAGCTGCTTCGGGAGAGCCTAGCGTGCGGCTTGCCTTCTTCGGCGGCAGCTTCGATCCCCCTCATCGCGGACATTTGGCGATCGCCCAAGCAGCGGCGCATCACCTGTCGCTCGACCGCGTGCTGCTCGCCCCAACCGGCCGACAGCCCTTCAAGCGCACCGGCGCGGAAGCAGACTTTGCCGATCGTCTGGCGATGGTTGACCTTTTATGTACAGCAGATCCAGCCCGCCTCGCATCGTCCAGCCTCGATGCACCGCATCACGATGGCTCACCCAACTACACGATCGATGCCCTGAAGGCCCTGCACCGACAGCGCCCGGCAGCTGATCTCTTCGCCATCGTCGGCGCCGACAGCCTTCTCGACCTCCCCAACTGGCATGCCGGTTCAAGACTTTTTGAGGAAGCCACCTGGATTGCTGTAAGCCGCCCAAATCATCCTCTGCCTACGCTTCTACCGCCGGCACTCGACGTCGCGCAGCGCAAAGGACGCCTGCATCTGATCCCCGACATACAAGTTCCCGCCTCCTCAACCGATCTTCGCGGAAGACTGCATCGCGACGAAGATTGCAGCGACGCCCTACCCGAACCCGTACTCGCCTACATCCGAACTCACAGCCTCTACACCTGAGAAGCCTTCGATCAAGTCCTTTGCTTCTCTTTCTTCCATTCTGAGCGCAGCGAAGAACCCGCTTCTCGCTTTTATTCTTGCTTGTCATTCTGAGCGGAGCGAAGAATCCCCGCACTGGCCTTGACGACGGAGCGCAGCGACGTACATCCCGCCCTCTCCTGTCTTTCACTCGTCCTGATGCGGAGAACCCTGCTTTTTTGAATCAGCCAGGAGTCTTCGTCCCAAAGCAGAAGGGCCTTAAAGCCACAGACGCACGCATTCCCATTGCTGCCACCATCGCAACCCTCTACCATCAGGTCAGGAGATCTATGCCGTCTATTGAAACCTATGAACTGGTTCTCGCCGCCGTGGCCGCCTGCGAGGATAAGAAAGCCGAAGACATCCGCATCATGGCGCTTGACCCCACCGAGAGCGGCCTCTCAGATTACTTCCTCATCTGCAACGGAACCAACGAGCGGCAGAACGTCGCCATCACCGACGAAGTAGAGATCCGCCTCAAGCGCGACTTCGGAATCTACCCCAACTCGGTCGAGGGCCGCCGCCAGGGCGAGTGGATCCTGATGGACTACGTCGACTTCATCGTCCACGTCTTCTCCGCCGAAAAACGCCAGTACTACGGCCTTGAACGTCTCCGCAAATCCGCAACAACCATCAGCCCTGACGACCTCAACACAGAATTGAAATCCCAGATCCGCGCCACCCGCGAGAAAGCAAAAAACAAGGCGAAAGCGTCGCGCGCCGAAAATGCAGCATCTGCCGCGCTGTCCCCCGTAAAACCCGCGGCCCCAAGATCAACCGTAACGAAGCAAGCCGCAGCCAAAACTCCAGCAAGGAAAGCTAAGTCAAAGCAACTCGCCAACCCGTTAGCAGACACAGAAAAAAAAAACCGGCAGCAAAATCGTCTGCCTCAAAAAAGCCCACCAGCTAGCAGCCAACCATCTGTGCTGGCTCGCAGCATAAACTCAAAGTAACAAGCCGGATGAGGGAGTTACCTCATCCGGCTTGTTTGCGAGTCAACTAGAAGTTGACCTTGAGCTGAAACTCCGTCGTACGTGGAGCTCCCTGAGAGAACGTGCCCGACGCTCTTTGTGTACGGTTTGCATCCTGCACTGCCTGAGTATTCGGGCCATTGAGGAAGTCCGCTGTCTGGCCCACTGTTCCACCGGCAGTAGTTGTGTTAGCCAGCGTTCCAGAGAAATGCTTGAAGTTCGACATGTTTGCGACGTTGTACATGGAGACTGCCGGCTCAATGCTTAGACCTTCGCGGATTCGGCTAAGACGAACCGGATATGCGGCCGTTAGATCAAACGTACGTAGGGCCGGGTTATTGATTGGAGACGTTGGAGCTGTTGCTAGCTG
>CAXTJC010000196.1:0-6231 GCA_964244225.1 uncultured Acidobacteriaceae bacterium | reverse complement strand
GATCTCGCCGGCAAGATCCAGGTCGCGCTCTTCAACATCATGCAGGAGGGCGACGTACAAATCAAAGGCTATCCGGTCCGCCTGGAGCTCGACGTCGCCATCGTCTTCAGCGCCAACCCGGAGGACTACACCGCACGCGGCAAGATTGTGACGCCGCTCAAGGATCGCATTGGGTCGGAGATCCGCACCCACTATCCGGAGTCGATCGACGACGCCATCACCATCACGGAGCAGGAGGCCTGGACCGCACGCAGCTATGCGCCCTCGGTTAACGGGGAAGCCGACATCCAGCAGATCCACATCCCGCACTACATCCGGCAGATCGTCGAGACCGTAGCCTTCGCCGCACGCGATGATAAAAAAGTCGACAAGCGCTCCGGCGTCTCGCAGCGCCTGCCCATCTCGACCATGGAGCTCGTCGTCTCAAATGCCGAGCGGCGTGCGCTCATCCACGGTGAGTCGACCGTCGTCCCACGCGTAGGCGACATCTACGCCGCTCTACCCGGCATCTCCGGCAAGATCGAGCTGGAGTACGAAGGCGAGATGCGCGGCGCGGACGTCGTCATCCGCGAGATCATCCGCAACTCCGTCGCCAGCATCTTCGACCAGTACTTCGCCGAGACCAACACCCAGCAGATCGAGCAGTGGTTCAACCTGGGTGGCACAGTACAGCTCAGCGACGCACAGGCCTCGGACGCGAGCTTCGCTGAGCTCAAGCAGATTCAGGGGCTGCTCGAAAAGCTCTCGCCGCTCGACATCAACGCCAAATCATCGTCGGAGATCACCGTCTCCGCCGCCGAGTTCCTGCTCGAAGGCATGACCGCCCACAAGCGCATCAGCCGCAGTGAAGAGCGCGCCTTCTCTGCCGCCGAAAAGAAGCAGCGCACCGACCAGGCCGCGCAGTACGGCGACAAGATGCGCGATCAGCTGCGCGAGGAAGCCACAGCCCGCAACCGCACGCGGCGAGGCTTCAACTAGGGCCGTGTTCTTTTGTTGTCATCCCGCAGGGATCTGCTCCTGCTCTTATCCTGTGGCTCGCCAACTGTTCAACATACACACGAGCGGCTCATCTCCTGAGCCGCTCGCGCTCTTTAACTACCGCAGCGTCAGAAAAAAACTCGGCTCCGCGCTCATCGTCGCCACCATCATCTGTCCCTCACGCGTCAACGTAAGCTTCTTCTTGCCCACCACCGCCGTACTCTCCTTCGGCGTCCATCCCACGACCTCGACCCGCAGCTCCTTCCACCACGGCTTGTATCCAGACGCTTCGTTCTTCACCGTCAGCGTAAGCGCCCCGTCCGCCCCCACCGCACAGGCAAAGCTCGATCGCAAAAACTTCCCCTTGCGATAGTCGAAGCTCTTGCCGTCATCCTGGTAGAGGCTGCCGCTGCACGCCCCGCCCGGCGCCGGCGCATACACACGCAGCGTCAGCGGCCCAACCGGTGTCTCTTCCGTGCTCTGCGTCAGCGGCGCGATCGGCAGAATCGATCCGCCGCGAACGTAAACCGGCAGCTCCTCAAGCGCAGGCGTCACCATGATCGGCTTCTCCGCGGCTGCGGCATCGCGCAGCTCCAGATCGCGTCCCTGCACACTGTTCAGCCGCTCATACCGATCGCCCGTCCAGTAGTCGTACCAAACGCCCGCCGGCAGATGCACCTCGTACGCTGCCACCTCCTCGGGCGAGGGCGACTGCGCCACAAGTATGCTGCCGCCGAACATGAACTCGCCCGCGGCATCGAGGTCGAGCGGATGCCCATCCTTCGCCGCCTGCGGGAACTCCAGGAACAGCGGCCGCAGTATCGGCAGCCCCGTGCGCGACATCTCCTCAGCCGTCGTGTACAGGTACGGCATCAATTTGTAACGTTCATTGATACATCGCCGCCGAATGTCCTCTGCCTGCGGCCCATCCACCCACGGCTCATGATCGCGCGTCCCCTTCGCCGAGTGATCGCGGTCAATCGGCTGGAACGACGCCAGCATCAGCCAGCGCGTCAGCAGGTCCGGCGGCGGCGACCCGGCAAACCCGCCCACATCCGCGCCCGTCATGCCGAAGCCGCTCAGCCCCAGGTTCTCGATCTGCGGAATTGTCATCCGCAGATGATTCCAAGTCGCACTGTTATCCCCGGTCCAGGTGGCCGCGTATCGCTGCCCGCCGGCGTAGCTCGCGCGCGTCAGCACAAACGGCCGCGTGTTCGGCTCAAGCGCCAGCAGACCCTCATACGTTGCCCGCGAGTTCTCCATGCCGTACACATTGTGAATCTCGCGCTGTGTCGCCGTTCGCTTGCGAAACCCCGGCTCGTCGATCCGATTCTCGACCGTCTCCGGCATCGTCTTCGTCGGATACGTGAACACCGCCGGCTCGTTCATGTCATTCCAGAAGCCCGCAACGCCCGCCTGCGCGAACTCCTTGTACAGACTGCCCCACCACGCGCGTGACTGCGCCTGCGTAAACTCCGGAAACACCGACGGCCCCGGCCACACCGTGCCCGAGTACACCGAGCCATCCGCGTTCTTCATAAAGTGATCCCCAGCCGTGCCCAAATCATACGGCGCGTAGCCTGCGTTCGGCAGATCCGCAATGTGCAGATCCGTAATCAGCACCAGATGAAAGTGCTCCGCCGCCAGCTGCTTCACCATCGCCGGAAACTCCGGAAACTTCACTGCGTCTACCGTGAACGGCCGGTTCTTCACCTGGTAGTCAATGTCGAGATAGAGCGCGTCCGCCGGGATCTTATCCGCCCGCAGCCGGTCGGCCACCTCCATCAGCCGCGACCTCGGCTCATACGTGTAACGCGACTGCTGAAAGCCCAGCGACCACAGCGGCGGCAACGGCGTCGGCCCCGTCAACCACGCATACTCCGCGAGCACCTTCTTCGGCTCGGGCCCGTAGAGCAGGTAGTAGGTCAACGGCCCATCCGGAGCGCTGAAGCTGTACTCCTCCGTAGACTTGTGGCCGAAGTCAAAGTAGGTTCGCCACGTGTTGTCGAGCAGCACGCCCACCGCCCTACCCGCGCGGAACTCCATAAAGAACGGAATGCTCTTATAGATCGGATCCTCCGACTCCTGCCATCCGAACTGGTCCGTATTCCACATGACGAACGACTTGCCGGCGCGATCGAGCGGCCCGGGCTTATCTCCCAGCCCGAAGAAATGGTCGTCGTCCCGTTTCGTCTTCGCGACCTCAAAACCCTTGCCGCGCCACTCGATCGGCGCAGCGTCCTGTTGCAGCACGTTGCCCGCGAGATCCCGCACGGTCAGCCGCAGATCCGCGCTCACGCTGACGACCAGCGCTGCCGTACGAAAGCCCGACTCCCCTCCGGAACTGGCCGGCGTCACCTTCACCGACGCATGCAGCGCCTCCGGCAGCACCGCCCACGATGCCTCCTCCGGCATCGCGCCATTCTGCCCCGCAGTGACCCGCAACACATCGTCCCGCAACGCAACGACGCGGACCGTCGTTCCGCCCGCCGTCACCTCAACGCCATTCGCTAGAGTATGCGAAGAGAGAGAACTCCTTCCGTCTCCCTGTGCCATGGCAGAAAATCGCAACATAAGACAGGCCACCCAAACAGACATCGCAACAAAGTTTCGCATTCTACGCATTTGACTGGATCGCAGCCGTGCCACGCAAGCGCGTTTGGCCAGGGCGACTAGAATAGAAGCTGGGGTGGAGCCATGAAGCGCACACGCTATACCAAATTCAACGGTGACCTTTCCTCTTCCGTTGGCCTCGAAGACCTGATGCAGGCGCTGTCAGAGTTCTTTCTGGACTCGGGCTTTCAGGATCCAATGTCCCGCTTCCAGCAGTTCGACGGCGAGCAGACCATGGAGAACCTGCGCGAGGCCATCCGCCAGGCGCTTGAGTCTGGCGAGCTCTTCGACGACGAAGCCCAGGAAAAATTCGATGAGCTCGACGAGCCCCAGATCGAAGAGCTCATAGATAAGATCATCGCCAAGATGCAGGAACAGAACTTCCTCAACGCCGAACAGCCGCAGCAGGGCCAGGGCGAACAGGGCGACAGCGAGTCCAACGCCAAGTTCGAGGTCACCGACAAGGGCATGGACTTCCTTGGCTATAAAGCTCTGCGTGAGCTTCTGGGACCGCTCGGCCGATCGAACTTCGGCAAGCACGACACCCGCTACGAGGCCGCGGGCGTCGAGACCAACGGTTCAACCAAGCAGTACGAGTTCGGCGACACCCTCAACCTCGACATCACCGCAACCTTGAACAGCGTCTTCGCGCGCGAGGGCTACAACGCCACGCCCGACCCGCTCCATCCCGGCACCCTGAATATTGAGTACAGCGATCTCCACATCCACCAGGCGGACTACCAGAGCTCTTGCGCGACCGTCGTTCTGCTTGACTGCTCGCACTCCATGATCCTCTACGGCGAAGATCGCTTCACCCCTGCCAAGCGCGTCGCCATGGCGCTCTCGCACCTCATCCGCACCCAGTTCCCCGGCGATACGCTCTCACTCGTTCTCTTCCACGACTCCGCCGAGGAGATCCCGATCAGCCAGTTGCCGCGGGTCAAGGTTGGGCCCCACTACACCAACACCCGCGAGGGCCTGCGCGTGGCGCAGCGCATCCTCGCCCGCCAGACCAAGGACATGAAGCAGATCGTCATGATCACCGACGGCAAGCCCTCAGCGCTCACCCTGCCGGACGGCCGCATCTACAAAAACGCCTTCGGCCTCGATCCTCTCGTTATCTCGGAGACCCTCGAAGAGGTCAGCCGTTGCAAGCGCTCGAACATCATGATCAACACCTTCATGCTCGCCGAAGACTTTGCCCTGATGCAGTTCGTCCAGACGATGAGTGCTATGTGCCGCGGCAAAGCCTACTTCACCAGCCCCGAGCGCCTCGGCTCCTATCTCCTCATGGACTTCATGAACCGCCGCGCCAAGACCATTCACTAAGGGTTGGGCTAAAGCGGTCATCGTGCGCGATGCACCTCTTGGGTTGTCATTCTGAGCGCCTCTTGGTTTGTCATTCCGTGCGCCTTCTTGGTTTGTCATTCTGTGCGCCCTTCTTGGTTTGTCATTCTGAGCGCGAGCTGCTTCTCGCCTTTACGACGCAGCGAAGCGACGTACGCGTACACGCACGTCTCGTCATTCCAAGCGCATCCTTCTTTCGTTTGTCATCGTAAGCGCAGCGAAGAACCCCAGCCACTCGCATCCAAGCCAGCAGTACCCGCAGCCTCTCTCCCGCGTCTATACTCTGCACGGGCGAAGAAGGCCACGGAGCAGGAGAGCGAGCGATGACACCACAAGAGCAGGACATGATCAACGGTCTGATCGACCGTGTACAGAAGACGCAGCTGCAGGAGAAGGACGCAGACGCCGAACGCCTGCTTCAGCAGAGCCTCGGCCGCAATCCCGACTCCCTCTACATCCTCTCGCAGACGGTGCTGGTGCAGCAGTATGCACTCGATCAGGCGCAGCAGCAACTCAGCACGCTTAAGGCCCAGGTAGAGCAGCTGCAGACGCAGCAGCAGCACCCCAAGCCCGCAACCAGCTTCCTCGGCAGCCTCTTCGGTGGCGGCTCGACCGATCGTTCGCCCGCACCGACACCTCCGCCCGCGCAGGCTGGCGGACAGTACGCGCCGGTCCCCGGCTACCCTCCCCAGGCCGGCTACGCGCAGCCCGGCTACGCGCCTCCGCAAGCCTATGGCAGCCCCCAAGCGTATGGCAGCCCCCAGTTCGCCGCCCCGTCCCAGGGTGGTGGCTTCTTGCGCGGCGCCATGCAGACTGCGGCGGGCGTTGCCGCGGGCGCGCTCGCCTTTGAAGGCGTCGAATCGCTCCTGCACGGCTTCGGCAACTCCGCAACGGGAATGGGAGGCGGCGGCAGCAGGCCCGAAGAGATCGTCAACAACTACTACGGCGACGAGGGCCGTGAGCGCGGCGATCGCGGCAGCCAGTTCGCCGACGACGACCGATCGCGCGACAACAACGACCCCGGCAGCAACGTCTTCACAGACGACAACGACCGCAATAACTTCGCCGGATCGGGCGACGACAGTTCAACGGACGATGGAGACAACAGCAGCTTCGCCGATACCGGCGACGCAGATGACAGCAGCTTCGACGCCGGCGGCGATAGCATGTCCGATGACAGCGACGACAGTATGTCCGACGACAGCGGAACTGACAACTCCTTCTAAAGAGACTCCAATCAAGTCCTTTGCTTTTCTTTCTTCCATTCCGACCCTGAGCGAAGCCGAATGGGGA
>CAXTJC010000195.1:0-6245 GCA_964244225.1 uncultured Acidobacteriaceae bacterium | reverse complement strand
TTATGGAAGGACATTCACCTGGGACCGGACAATGCAGCGCGCGCGTTTGAGGCGATGGGCGGCAAGGGTCTGATGATGCCGATTCACTGGGGTTTATTCGATCTGGCTCTCCACGGGTGGAAGCAGCCCATCGAGCGGCTTCTGAGCATAGCGGAGGACTCGGGGCTGAAGCTCTGGTCTCCGGAGCCGGGGCGACCGACCGATCTCATTCGGGACACCCCATTGGTCGATCTCTGGTGGCAACGAAACGCCTAGCTTCTTCTCGCGAGGACGGCAGTGTGGGTTCCGCGATTTCGAATTCGCTTGTCTGATACTAGCCTCAGCGGGTACAAAGAGGATGCGCCGCTGAGATCTTGGGCGAGCGATCCGGAGACTCTCATGGCTGCTTCTGCTGAAAGTACGACGCTGCGCGAGGTGATGGACATCCGGCAGGCTTCAGAGTATCTGGGCATCAGCGGAGACACACTTTACCGGTATGCTTCTGACGGATTTATCCCGGCGTTCAAGCTCGGAAATCGGTGGCGCTTCAAACGATCCCTCCTTGATGCGTGGATGGATGAGAAGTCCGGCGTGAAGCCGGTGGCCAGCAAGGTTACGATGATGCCGCGAGAGAAGAAGCCTGCGGGCCGGACCCGCCAGGCCTGAGTATCTTAGACGCTGCGGTCGAGAGTCATTAGGGTGATCTCCGGCGGGCAGTTGAGCCGGATTGGAATACCAACGGTGCCGAGGCCGCGGTTGACGTAGAGCTGCATCCGGTTGAAGCGAAAGAGACCTTCCACGTACTTGCGGCCGAGAGGTGGAAGTACCAGCGGCCCCACGAGTGGAAGACGAACCTGACCGCCATGGGAGTGGCCGGAGAGCATGAGGTCGATCAGCGGAGCGCGCGGGTGAGTGACGACGAAGTCGGCATAGTCAGGCGCGTGCGACATCAGGATGACGGGCCCTTTTGGCGTCCGCGGCACGGCAGCCGAAAGGTCGGGAAGGTCGGTGCCAGGATCGGCGGTTCCGGCGATGTGCAGGTTGTCTCCACGCAGGGTCAGGGTTTCATAGCGATTGTGGAGTACGGGCAGACCCAGCGACTGCAGGGCGGCTGTCACCATCGACGCGCTGACCGCGACATCATGATTGCCCAGGACGGCGAACTTCTGAGGGCAGCGGATGGTGGCCAGGATCTCGGCGCAGCGCATAGCGGCATGATGCTCAAAGAGGAAGTTCAATGAGCCGCGCGTGATGAAGTCGCCGGTAAGCAGAACGGTATCTGGATTGAGACGGTTGACGTGTTCAACGATACGTTCCAAAAAAAAGGGTTCGGTGAACTCTTCCAGATGAAAGTCGCTGAGTTGGACGATGCGATGGCCGACGAAGGCTGAAGGAAGATTATCGATGCGAATGCGCTGGGAGAGCACGCTGATCTCGTGTCGAGCTACGAGGCTGCTGTACAGGGCGAGACCTGCCGCCAGAGTGCCTGCTCCCACCAAAAAGCTGCGACGCGTCAGCCCGTGTTGCGATTCCGGTACATCAGAGGTCATCGTGACCATGATACCGAGTGTGGACTCGGACCCCATGGCAGTCTCAGGGATTTGCTGATTCGCTAGAATGGGTGAGATGAACTTTTCACTACGGAAGAGGCGAGCACTCAAGGCAGCAATCGAGGCCAGCGCCGACGCTCTTCTCGTGACACACTCGCCGGACCTGCGCTACTTATGCGGATTTACGGGCTCTGCGGGCGCCCTGGCGCTCAGCAAAGGACGTGCGCGGCTGTTTACCGACGGCCGCTATCGGGAGCAGGCGGCTATCGAGTCGCCGGGCACGCCGCTGACGATCGAGAGCAAGCCTGCGGCGCAGGCGGCGGCGCTGTGGTTAAGCGAGACGGCGACACGATGTCTTTTCAACGCGGCACACATCACCGTTCTCCAGCTTGACTCTCTGCGGAAGGCGCTTGCGCCGGCAAAGCGAAAAGCCTTTCTGCAACCGGGCGAGGATTTGGTGGCGCGGCTGCGGGAGGTCAAGGACGTCGAGGAGATTGAGAGATTGCGCGCGGCAGCCGCGCTTGGATGCCGGCTTTTCGACCAGGCTCTCGGGGAGATTGTGAGTGGGGCGACGGAGCTTGAGGTTGCGATAACGCTTGAGCAGGGTGCACGGCGGGCCGGGGCGGAGAGCATGAGCTTCGATACGATCGTGGCGTCCGGTGAGCGTAGCGCCTTGCCGCATGGGCGAGCGACGCTGGCCAGGCTGCCGAAGAGTGGCTTTGTGACGCTCGATTTCGGTGTGGTGCTCGACGGCTATTGCTCGGATATGACGCGTACGGTTCACCTTGGGAGGCCAAAGGCCGAAGTTCGCAGCGTGTATGATTCGGTTTTGGAAGCGCAAATGGCTGCGGTTGCTGCGGTTCGTGCCGGTGTGAAAGCCGGAGCCGTCGACGAAGCGGCGCGATCTGTTTTACGGCGCGACGGGCTTGCGGACTCCTTTATTCATTCCACAGGGCATGGCGTTGGACTTGAGATTCATGAAGGGCCGCGCATTGCCGCAAAGCAAATGGGCCGCCTCGCGGCAGGAATGGTGATCACGATCGAACCGGGAGTGTATCTGCCGGGTCGCTTTGGTGTAAGGATTGAGGATACGGTCCTGGTGACCAAAACCGGTGCAGAGATTTTGACGCCAACTACAAAGGCATTGATCGAGCTCTAAGGCTCGAATCGAGGAAGGAACGATGGATCAGGATCAGGTAAACGAGCTTCGCGAGCTGATTGAGTTGCTGAAGGCGAACGAAGTCGCCGAGTTCGATATGGAGCAGCCCGACTTCAAGGTCCGCTTGAAGTTCGCAGGCGAGCAGTCGCCGGCGGTCGATGTGGGCCAGCTCTCTCGCATGATGGCGTCTTTGACGCATAGTGGCGCGCCCTCCCAGACCGCGGATATCTCCACGGTGGCTGTGGAACAGGCCGCGCCCGCCCACGTGGCAGCTGTCGCTGAGGAGGTGTTGCATACGGTGAAGTCGCCGATTGTGGGCACCTTTTACGAGTCTCCTTCTCCGGGCGCCGCGTCTTTTATAAAGATTGGCGATCAGGTGGAGGTAGGACAGGTGCTCTGCATCATTGAAGCCATGAAGCTGATGAACGAGATCGAGGCGGACGTCGCGGGAGAGGTCGTAAAGCGCATCGCGCTGAGCGGCCAGCCTGTGGAGTATGGTCAGCCACTATTTGCGATCCGGCCACGCTAGAGCACCGTGCGACACCATCGGCAGACAGCAACAGAGGAAGGCGACAGAGTTCTATGTTTCAGAAGGTCCTGATTGCAAATCGAGGCGAGATCGCGCTGCGCGTGATCAGCGCGTGCAAGGAGATGGGCATCCGCACGGTTGCTGTCTACAGTGAGGCAGACCGGAACTCGCTGCATGTTCGTTTTGCGGATGAGGCGATCTGTATCGGTCCGCCACGATCCGCAGAGAGTTATCTCAATGTGCCGGCAGTGATCTCTGCTGCTGAGATTGCCGATGTCGACGCGATTCATCCTGGGTACGGACTGCTAAGTGAAAACGCGAACTTCGCCGAGGTCTGCCGAGCCTCGAACATCAAGTTTATCGGGCCGCCGCCGGAGGTGACGCGGATGATGGGCGAGAAGTCCACCGCTCGGCAGACCATGAAGAAAGCCAAAGTGCCGATTCTGCCGGGTTCAGATGGCGTGATAGCCGGTGAGGACGAGGCGCTCGAGTGGGCCAGGAGCGTTGGATACCCGGTCATTCTGAAGGCAGTCGCAGGCGGCGGCGGCCGCGGCATGCGTATTTGCAGGTCGCCCACGGAGCTGTCGGGGCTGTATCAGCAAGCTTCGACCGAGGCCGCGAATGCTTTTGGCAACGGCGACCTCTACATGGAAAAGTTCATTGAACGGCCGAGGCACATCGAGTTTCAGGTGCTAGCGGATGAGCATGGGAACGTCATGAGTCTGGGGGAGCGGGAGTGCTCGATCCAGCGCCGTCATCAGAAGTTAATCGAGGAGGCGCCCAGCCTGCAGGTCACGCCCAAGCTGCGTGAGGAACTGGGGAAGACCATCCAGAAGTCGCTCACAAATATCGGCTATCAAAACGCCGGCACGATCGAATTCCTTATGGATGAGGATGGAAAGATCTACTTCATCGAGATGAACACGCGCATCCAGGTGGAGCATTGTGTTACCGAGATGGTTACAGGAGTGGATCTGGTAAAGGCGCAGCTGCGAATTGCGGCAGGAGAGAAGCTGCAATCGATCGTGCCAGTCGTGCCGCCAATTCGCGGGCATGCGATTGAGTGCCGTATCAATGCGGAGCACCCGGAGAAGTTCACGCCGAGCGCAGGCAGGATTACGGCGTTCAATCCGCCGGGTGGCAATGGGGTGCGGGTCGACACGGCGCAGTATGCCGAAGGAATCGTGCCGCCGTACTACGACAGCATGATCGCGAAGTTGATCTGCCATGGGCAGAACCGCGAAGAGGCGATGAACAAGATGCAGCGGGCGCTGGATCAGTTCGTCATTCAGGGAATTCATACGTCCATTCCGCTGCATCAACGGATCTTTGCCGATCCGGAGTTCCGGTCCGGGAACTTCGATACAAAGTTTATGGAGCGCTTTCTCGACCGGCTGCAAGACCGTACAAAGGAATAATGCGTCTCAACCGGCTTCCCAGGTTGTATGCCATTCTGGACGGCGGCACGGTGCGGGCGGCCGGTCTCGATCTGCTGGATACGGCGAAGGCTATGCGGGATGCGGGTCTGACGCTGTTGCAGTATCGCGATAAGGGAGAGGGAGAGGCCGCGATCCTCAAAAATGCTCGCTCGATTGCAAGATTATTTGAGGGCTCAGGCGCAATGCTTCTTCTGAATGATTGGCCTGAGATCGCTATTGAGGCGGAATGGGATGGCGTGCATGTCGGCCAGATGGACGCTGCTGTGGCGGTGGCACGCCGCATCGTTGGTCCTAATAGAATTGTTGGCGTCTCGACGCACAATCCCGTGCAGTTCCTCGCGGCCGCGGCGACGGATGCGAACTATCTCGCGTTCGGGCCGATATTCGGAAGCTCGACCAAGCTGGACGCAGAGCCTGCTGTTGGTCTTGAAGGTCTACGAGAGATACGGCGCCTGACCACGCGTCCGATCGTGGCGATCGGCGGAGTCTCCGAAGAGCGAATGCCGGCGGTCTACGCCGCCGGTGCGGATAGCATCGCGCTCATTGGCGCTCTGTTTCAGCAAGGAGAAAGTGTTCTCGAGAGTGCGTCGCGCTTGCTGAGATGTGCCGGCCTGGACCGCTGAAGCCCAGCGCAAGCGCTCACGCGACGATCAGCAATACCAGAATCGCCGCTGGTGCACTACTATTGCGTTAAATGCTGACAGACTGTATTCCGCAGACATCGCAATCAGCGGTGTCTGTGCAAGCAAGCAGTGGCTTGAACGTACGGCGAAGTTCTGCATGAGCGTGGTCAGGGAAGACTGAGGGACGTTGAAGGATGTCGGATCTTTTTGCGAAGAAGTCGATGCAGGTGTTGATGGCGCAGGCCCAGGAGGAGGGAAGCGATACGCTTGAGCGCTCGCTCGGCGTCGTCTCCCTGACTGCCCTTGGAATTGGTGCTGTGATAGGTGCGGGTATATTTGTGCTCTCCGGTATCGGGGCGCACTCCGCAGGACCGGCGTTGATGCTGGCCTTCGTGCTCTCTGGGCTCGGATGCGCGTTTGCCGGGTTATGTTATGCGGAGTTTGCCGCGATGATCCCTCTCGCTGGCTCGGCTTACACATACGCCTACGCAACGCTGGGTGAACTGTTTGCCTGGATCATCGGATGGGATCTCACGCTCGAGTATGCGATGGGCGCCAGCACCGTTTCCTCTGGCTGGTCGAACAATTTTGTAGAGTTTCTTGCGATCTTCGGACTAAAGTTCCCGCTCTGGATGGCCTATGACCACTGGACCGGGCTGCGCACCGCGCTGACATCCGTCTGCCGTGACGCAGTCCATGCGGCGCATCCTGAGCTGGTGCAAGGCACACGTGAGTTCAGTGCGGCTCTTCTTGGGCTAGTCCAGCATCCCACGCCCGAACTGACGGCGAAGGCGCACGCTTTATTGAATGCTCCGCATATCTTCGGTGCTGAGATCGGCTTCAACCTTCCGGCGTTTCTTATCGCCCTCGTAATTACGACCATCCTTGTCGTGGGTATCAAAGAATCGGCAAAGTTTAATAGCGGCATCGTGGTGATGAAGCTTGCGGTCGTGCTCTTTGTGCTGG
>CAXTJC010000194.1:0-6255 GCA_964244225.1 uncultured Acidobacteriaceae bacterium | reverse complement strand
GGGGTCGTTGATTGCTTCAGAGACCGAGGTGGTGAAGGCGATGACGTCGTGGCGGACTTCGGCTTCGATCTCGTTGATGCGGGCGACGGTGAAGTTGCCCTTGTCGCGGATGATGTCGGCGGCTGGCTGTGGGACCATACCGGCGCGGGCAAGGGCCTGCGAGGCGGCGATCTCGACGGTGAGCCAGCTGCGGTATTTGTTGTCGTCGGACCAGATGTGGCCTATCTCCGGGCGGGTGTAGCGAGCGATCATTGTGCGGGTTCCTTGGCTGTTGGGAGCGAGTTGCGTGCGGATGTCTTGAGCTTCAGTTTACGTGTATGCGAGGCCGGCGTGGATATGTCGCAAGGCGATATACTTGAGGTATGGCGAGCAGGAGCGTTGGCGGGAAGGGCGTGCGGCCAGGGCGGGAGCGGCTGAATGCCGATAAGCTGGAGGCGATGGCGGAGTTTCGCTATGCGCTGCGGCGGTTTTTGCACTTTAGCGAGACCAGTGCGGAGGAGCAGGGGATCTCGGCCCAGCAATACCAGCTGCTGCAGGTGGTGCAGGCGATGTCGGCAGAGAGGCCGGTGTCGATCTCAATAATTGCGGAGCGGATGGTGCTGCGGCATAACAGCGCGGTGGAACTGGTGGACCGGGCGGAGCGGTTGAGGCTGGTGGAGCGGCTGGCGGATAAGGAGGATCTGCGGCGATCGATTGTGGTGCTGACGGAGCACGGAAGGAAGGTGCTGACGCGTGTGGCGGCGGCGCATCTGGCGGAGCTGGAGACGGCGGGGCCGGTGATGGTACAGGCGCTGGAACGTCTGGGTGTGAGCGAGGCGGGAAAACGTGTGATGGAGACGAGATGGCGCTGACGCGGACGGCGCTGCGGGACTACTCGGCGGACTCGCGGATTTTGTATGTGAGTGTGCTGGCGGCTGCGCTGGGCGCGGTGTCGGCTGCGGCGGCTTGGGTGCTGCTGGAGCTGATCGCGCTGTTTACGAACCTGTTTTACTTCCGGCGGTGGAGCTTTCTCGAGGTAGACCCGTGGCAGGGGCATGCCGGATGGTGGCGGGTGTTTCTGCCGGTGCTGGGCGGGCTGCTGGTGGGGGTGATCGCGCGGTTTGGATCAAAGAAGGTGCGCGGCCATGGCATGCCGGAGGCGGTGGAGACGATCGTGTTTGGCGGAGGCAAGGTGCAGCCGCGTGTGGCGCTGCTGAAGCCACTGGCGACGGCGGTGTCGATTGGATCGGGGGGGCCGTTTGGCGCGGAGGGTCCGGTAATTATTACGGGCGGCGCGATCGGATCAGTGCTGGGGCAGCTGCTGTCGATGACAGACTCCGAGCGGACGGTGCTGATGGTGGCGGGCGCGAGCGCGGGCATGGCGGCGACGTTCAACTGTCCGATGTCCGCCGTGCTGCTGGCGGTAGAGATTCTGCTGTTTGAGTGGAAGCCGCGCAGCCTGGTTCCGGTGGCAATGGCGTGCGTGACGGCGGGCGCGGTGCGGCGGCTGCTGCTGGGGCCGCGGCCGCTGTTCGAGATGGTGCCGACGGGCGCGCCGGTGTATCACATGGCGATGCTGGGGGCGCTGGCGATCGGAATTGTGGCGGCGTTTCTGGCGGCTGGGCTGACGCGGGCGGTGTACTTCTCGGAGGACATGTTCAAGCGGCTGCCGATGCACTGGATGTGGTGGCCGGCGATCGGTGGGCTGGGCATCGGGCTGGGTGGGTTGATCTTTCCGCAGGCGCTGGGTGTTGGGTACAGCGTGATTCAGCAGATGATCTCGGGCAATGCGGGATGGAAGCTGCTGGCGGGGGTGCTGCTGGTGAAGAGCGCGATCTGGATCTTCTCGCTCGGGTCAGAGACGGCGGGTGGCATACTGGCGCCGCTGCTGATGATCGGCGGGGCGATGGGCGCGGCGCTGGGGCACTGGATGCCGACGATGTCGACCGGAGCATGGGTGCTGGTGGGCATGACGGCGGTGCTGACGGCGGCGATCGGCAGCCCGCTGACTTCAGCCATGCTGGCGGTGGAGTTGACGCACAACGGCGGGCTGATGCTGCCAGTGCTGCTGGCGTGTGTGACGGCATATGCAATCAGCGTGCTGGTGCAGCCGCGGTCAATGCTGACGGAGGGGCTAAGCCGGCGGGGGCTGCATCTGAGCCGCGAGTACGGCGTGGATCCGATGGAGCTGGTGCTGGTGGGGCAGGCGATGCACACGAGTGTGTACGCTCTCTCTTCCACCGCCAGCCGCAAGGATGCGGCGGACTGGCTGCGCTCGATGGAGGAGCGGGGTGGGGATGCGTGGTCGCACTGGCAGCGACTGTTTCCGCTGGTGGACGAGGCAGGCAAGCTGACGGCGGTGCTGACGCGGTCGCAGATGATTCGGGCGGCGAAGGAGCGGGAGCAGGGACGGGCGCTGTGGATGGATGGCGACGCGGAGCCGGTGGCGATGTCGCCGGGGCAGACGCTGCGACAGGCGGCGGGGATGATGGCGGAGTCCAAGCTGACGAGCTTTCCGGTGCTTGCTCCGGATGGGCGATTAGCCGGCGTTATGACAATCAACGATCTGCTGACGGCGACGACGCGCGCGACGCAGCGGGAGAAGGATCGCATGCGGGTGTTGTCGCTGCGATGGCCGTTTGCGGGGCGGGCTGGTGTGACCGGGCCAGTGGACAAAGCGAGCCCGGCGGCACAGGTTGCAGAGCAGGAAGCGCCGCTGCCGGTAGACGTGCTGCAGGAGCAGGCGGCAGAGGAACGGGAGCAGGTTTGATCTAAAAGGCCGATTCTGTGTATCGAATCAGACGCCGAGGAGGGCGGCCATCTCTTCGTGCAGGAAACCCTGGCCGGGCTTGTAGGGCTGAACCCATCTGCCGTCGATGACAAACTGCGGGATGGCGCGTTTGCCTACATTGCGAAGGACCTCGTCGGCGGCGCCGGGGGTGTTCTCGATGTCGATCTCTGTGTAGGGAATGTTGTGCTGCGCAAGGAAGCGCTTCGCTTCTCGGCAGTCGCGGCACCAGGCGGCGGAGTAGAGGGTCAGGTCCATAGCTGCATTCTATCGTTTGTGTACGTGAACGCAGAGGAGTAGTACGGCCTCCGAGAGAATGATGGAGTCAGGCTAAGACAACAGCAGATCCCTACAGGATGACAACCAAAAAGCATTACTGCTCGTGGTAGTTGCGCATCAAGCCACCGTCGACAAAATAGGTCGACCCTGTGACGTAGGAGGCCTCGTCGGAGGCGAGGAAGGCGGCGAGCGAGGCGACGTCGGCTACTGTGCCGATACGGCCGAGGGGAATGTTGCGCAGGAGAGCGTCGAACTGCGCCTGGTTGTCCATCATCTTGGTATTAATGGGAGTGCTGATGGCGCCTGGCGCGATGTTATTGACGGTGATGCCAAGTGGTCCGAGCTCAACGGCGAGGTTCCGCATGAGCATGCGCATGGCGCCCTTGGAGGCGGCGTAGCTGTCAAAGTGCGGGAAGACCATGTCCTCATGCACAGAGGAGATATTGATGATCCGGCCGGTCTTCTTGTTCTCGCGCAGCTTGCGGACGAAGCTTTGCGTAAGGAAGAAGGCGCCTTTGAAGTTGACGTTCATAACGGAGTCGAAGTCTTCTTCGGTGACGTCCCAGAAGTCCGCGCCGATCTCGATGCCGGCGTTGTTGATAAGGATGTCGCAGCTGCCGAGCTGGGCATAGGCCTCTGTTACGAGCTTCTGGGTGTCCGGGATCTTAGAGACGTCTGCTTGGACCATGATGGCCTTTGAACCGGCGGCCTCAACGCGAGAGCGGGTCTCGTTGGCCTGGTCAATGTGAGCGCGATAGTCGACGACGAGGTTGGCTCCCTCCTGCGCCAGGCGCTCGGCGATGGCCTGGCCGATCCCTGAGCCGGAACCGGTGACGATGGCGACCTTTCCTGCGAGACGACCAGACATGCTTGGGACTCCTTGCGCCGCAAGGGCGTTATGGGTTGGATGCGGCGTCGCGGAACTGGACGCGGCGGGCGCGGAAGAAGTTCGACAGGAGGGCGCTGCACTCTTCGGCGAGTACGCCGGTGACGACCTCAACGCGATGATTCAGTTGCGGATGATTGAGGACGGTAAGCACGGAGCCGCAGGCACCGGCTTTGGGGTCGGCGGCGGCGTAGATGAGGCGGCTGATGCGCGCGTGGAGGATGGCGCCGGCGCACATGGCGCAGGGCTCAAGGGTGCAGACGAGGGTGCAGCCGCCTTGGGGAGTCATGACGCGGTAGTTGCCAAGAGTATGGGCGGCGACGCGGAGGGCGACGATCTCGGCGTGTGCGGTGGGGTCGGAGGTGCGGAGAACCTGGTTGTTGCCGCGGCCGAGGATGGTTTCGCCATCGGGCGCGAGGACGATGGCGCCAACGGGGACTTCGCCGGCAAGTTCTGCGGCACGAGCCTGTGTAAGGGCGAGATGCATGGCGGCTTCAAGGTCGAGGGGCATGATTTGCGCGGCGGCGAAGGAGGTCAGGAATGTATCTGCGGCTCGGCCTCGGGGCCGAAGAAGTGGGCGATCTGGGCGGCCAGCGAGCGGAGAGCGGGCTCACGGGTGGCGCAGGCGCGATCGCCGAAGGAGCTCTCCCAGATGGTGGTGAGCAGGGGAAGGATGCGGTCTGGAGTGAGGTCAGCGGAGGAGAGTGGCTGCAGCGCCGCGAGCAGGGCTTCTTCTTCAGGTTCGTACTCATCGGCGGGCGCGCCGGCGGCGAGGAGACCTTCGGGATCGGCGACGCGGACGAGGTCCTGGAGGGATTCGAGGTCGGGCGGTGGCGGCCAGGGCGCGGACATCAGGCGGGCTCCTGCTGGGTCATGCAATGGAGGGCGCCGAGGCCCCAGATGAAGTCGGTGCAGTGGATGCCGGTGATGGTGCGGTCGGGGAAGCAGGCGGCAATGGTGTTGAGGGCGATGCGGTCGTTGGGGTCGTTGAAGGTGGGGACTAGGACGAGGCCGTTGGCGATGTAGAAGTTGGCGTAGGAGGCGGGGAGGCGCTGGTTGGCGAAGACGACGGGTGCGGGCATGGGGAGGGTTTTGATGGTGAAGGGCTGGGGACTGGGTCCGTCGCTGGTGCCGAGGCTACGGGCGGTATGGAGGCGGTCGAGGTTCTCGGCGAGCGGGAGATGGTTCTCATCGGCGGTGTTGGGCTCGATGGCGGTAAGGATGGTGTTGCCCTGGCCATCGGCTCCGGGGACGAAGCGGGCGATGTCGTCGATGTGGCCGTGGGTGTCGTCGCCGGCGCAGCCACGGTTGAGCCAGATGGTCTGGTCGATGCCGAGATAGTCGTGGAAGGCCTGTTCGAGCTGGGCGCGCGTGGTCTCTCGATCCCCGATACCGGGGTTGCGGGCCTGGATGGGTGAGAGGAGGCACTCTTCGGTGGTGAGCAGGATGCCGGCGCCGTTGGTGTCGATCGAGCCGCCTTCGAGGACGAGGCGATGCTGGGTGCCGTCGGCGAGGGTGACGTGCGGCTCGGTGCTGGGCATGGCGTAGAGCTCGGCGATGTGGGCGGGGACCTGGTCGTCGTTGCGGTAGTTGTCGTACTTGGCCCAGGCGTTGAACTTCCAGTTGGTGATGGCGATCTCGCCTGCGGGGCTCTTGACGGAGCCTTCAGCTTTCACGGAGCCTTCAGCCTTTACAAAGATCGGGCCGGAGTCGCGGAGCCAGACGCGGTCGGTGCGCCAGGTGTGGAAGTGAAGACGGGCGAGGTTGGCGCCCTGGCGGCGGAGCATGGAGTAGGCGCGCTTCTCGGCGGCGACGTCGTTGACGAGGATGTGGACGTCTTCCACTCCGGAGAGATGGCGGACGATCTCGCAGTAGACCCATGGAATGGGCTGGAACTTGCCGGGCCAGTCGTCGGGGTTGTGGGGCCAGGCGATCCAGGTGGCGGTGTGCGGGGCCCACTCGGCGGGCATGCGGTTTCTGTATGGTGTATCGGTCACTGGTCTATGGTTTCATGGGTTTCATGCGGAGCGCGTTTCATGCGTTCCGGCAGCGGAGAGTGCGGGTAGCGTCCCCTGGGGGTACTTTGGCCTCAAAGTCCTAGAAAGGCTAAGTTTAGGTACGAGTTTCGGTGGGACGGGTAGGAGTTGGGCCGGATGCGGCCGCGTTGCGTGCTCCCGTGAACTCAATCGCTGCATTCAGCTTATCGCGTTGCGTGGGGGAACTACGCCAAGGCGACGGGCTTCTTCCGCAAGAAAGTCTTCGGCTCGCTTCTAGGCCGGCCAGACAGGATCGTTCCAGGGAGGGTCTGGTCGATTCCTGAGAG
>CAXTJC010000193.1:0-6284 GCA_964244225.1 uncultured Acidobacteriaceae bacterium | reverse complement strand
GGAGCATGCGCCGGCGATGGTGGAGATGTGGTATCCGGGGACGGAGGGCGGGAACGCGGCGGCGGATGTTCTGTTTGGCGATGCTGTTCCGGGCGGGAAGCTGCCGTTTGCGTGGCCGCGCAGCGTGGGGCAGATTCCGATCAACTATGCGCGGAACCTGACGCAGATTCCGGACGACACGGACCATCGTTACTGGGACGGGCTGAGCACTCCGCTCTATCCGTTCGGGTATGGGCTGAGCTACGCGGCGTTCACGGTGGGCGAGCCGAAGCTGAGCGCGAGCTCGGTGAAGGCGGGCGGGAGTGTGACGGTGTCGGTCCCAGTGACGAACAAGGGGGCGATGGCGGCGGACGAGGTGGTGCAGGTGTACACGCATCAGCGGGCGGGGTCGGCGTCGCGGCCGGTGCGGGAGCTGAAGGGCTTCAAGCGGGTGACGGTGGCGGCGGGCGAGACGAAGGCGGTGGAGGTGGTTCTCGATACGAACGAGCTGGCGTTCTGGAGTCCGGCGACGAAGGCGCGGGCGATTGAGCCGGGGATGTTTGATGTGTGGGTGGGGACGGATGCGACGGCGACGGCGCATATGGAGGTTAGGGTGATGCCGTAAGGGGTTGGTTTGCGGCGCTGAACAAGAACAAGCAAAAGTGAAATACAGGGGTCTCTCTACCCGCGTTATTTGGTCGAGACAATGGTTTTAGGGGATGGTGGTCAGGACAGGGCTCGGTTGAGAAGATGCAGGAGAACGCGGTTGGATGATTGTTCCCGGTGGGTGTCAGGGTTCCTGGTAGAAAAGCAGGTTCCTCCACTACGCTTTGCTTCGGTCGGAATGACAATCAAAAGAGACTGCTCAATGGAAGCAACGTCTGCGGGAGGTCGGGTTATCCTAAGCGAAACGGGCGGATGTTGCCTGTCCGCAGTTTGAGCGCTACCGCGCATGTGACAGGCTTGGTTCGATGACAGAAAGTCCTTGGCTCGAGCGACTTCGGGCGCTGAAGAATCTTCCGCCCGTTCTCGGGATTTTGTGGCAGTCGAGCCGCGTTGCGGTGTCGTGGGGGATTGGGCTGCGGCTGGTGGTGGCGACGCTGCCGTTCGCGATTGCGAAGGTGGCGCAGTACATCATCAACGGCATCGCGGGCGTGCTGCGGGGGCAGCCGCTCCAGGCGCAGAGTGTGGATCTGCTGGGGTATCACTGGTCGATCCCGTTCTGGCACCTGGTGGCGGCCGAGGTGGGGCTGAATGTGTTTCTGGGGCTGATGACGCGGGCGATCGATTATTCGGACTCGCTGCTGGCGAATAGTTACACGCAGTATGTGAGTGTCCGGGTGATGGAGCAGGCGGCGCGGCTGGACCTCACGACCTATGAGAATCCGGTGTTTTATGACCGGCTGGAGCGGGCGCGGGTGCAGGCGACGGACCGGCTGGCGATGATCCAGCAGATGGGCCGGCTGCTGCAGCAGGTGCTTACTACCGTCATTTTTTCCGCCGCGCTGGCGGTGGCGAGTCCGTGGCTGATTCTGCTGCTGGCGCTGGGGGTGCTGCCGTCGTTTCTGGGCGAGACGCACTATGCGTTTTTGGGGTATGCGAAGAACTTTCGGCAGACGCCGGCGAAGCGGCAGATGGACTATCTGCGGCAGGTGGCGGGATCGCGCGAGGGGGCCAAAGAGGTCAAGCTGTTCGGCCTGAGCAAGTTCTTTACGGAGCGGTTCCAGACGCTGGCGGGGCAGATCTATCGCGAGGACGTGGCGCTGTCGCGGTCGAAGCTGATTGTGGGCGGCCTCTTGGGCGTGATCGGCACGCTGGGGTACTACGGCGCGTATATCTACGTGATCTGGCGGACGCTGCACGGGCAGTACGACATTGGCCAGTTTACGTTTTTGACGACGGCGATCCAGCAGGCGAGCTCGAACCTGCAGATGGTGTTCTCGACGGCGTCGGGGATCGCCGACCAGGCGCTGTTTTTGACGGACCTGATTGCGTTTTTTGATATGAAGCCGACGGTGGACCAGAACCCGAACGGGGCGCCGGCGCCGCGGCCGATTACGCGCGGGTTCGAGTTTCGGAATGTGAGTTTTACGTATCCGGGAACGAATCGGACGATTCTGAAGAACTTCACGTTTCACCTGCATCCGGGGGAGCGGATTGCGCTGATCGGGGAGAACGGGCAGGGCAAGACGACGGTGGTGAAGCTGATTACGCGGCTTTACGATCCGACGGAGGGGCAGATTCTGCTGGATGGCAAGGATCTGCGGGAGTATGCGCTCGAGGACCTGCACCGGGAGATTGGGGTGATCTTTCAGGACTTTATGCGGTACGAGATGACGGCGCGGGAGAATATTGCCGTCGGGCGGATTGAGTGGGACCACGAGCAGGCGGAGATTGAGTTCGCGGCGCACAAGAGCCTGGCGGACACAGTGGTCGCCAAGCTGGAGCATGGGTATGAGCAGACGCTGGGGCGGCGGTTTGAGGGCGGGGTCGAGCTTTCGGGTGGAGAGTGGCAGAAGATCGCATTGGCGCGGGCGTATCTGCGGGACGCGCAGCTGCTGATTCTGGATGAGCCGACTGCGGCGCTCGATGCGAAGAGCGAGCTCGAGGTGTTTGAGCGATTCGCGGAGTTGACGCAGGGCAAGATGGCGCTGCTGATCTCGCACAGGTTCTCTACGGTGCGAATGGCGGACAGAATTGTGGTGCTTTCGGGCGGGCAGCTGGTGGAGGAGGGCAACCACACGGAGCTGATGGCGCGGGGTGGGTTGTACGCGGAGATGTTCGAGATGCAGGCGGCGAGCTATCGTTAAGGGCAGGTCTAATCGCGTCGAAGAACTTTAGCCGGTCCGAACGAAAAGCAGGTTCCTCGCGTCGCTCGGAATGGAAGAAAGAAAAGCAAAGGACCTGATCGGAGTCTCTGAAAGCGAACAGGGAGACATGCTGCACAGCAGTACGGTACGGAGGCGCATGGCAGAGTCGCAGGAGTACAGCGCGGTAGAGCAGACGGTTCCGCTGACGGCGCCGCTGACTGAGGTTGAGGCGGGCCGCCTGCCGGAGACGCCGAGGGTCTCTGTGGAGGAGCTGCGCCGGCATGCGGCGGCGCAGGCGGCGGGGTGGCAGCTGACGCATCACTCGACGGTGAAGGCGAACAACCTGCCGGAGCGGCTGAAGAGCTTGAAGGGGCGGCTGGCGGACCGGCTGGCGCGCTGCCGGGCGATCGTGAACCTGAAGGAGCTGACGCCGCAGCTGGAGTATCTGGAGAGCACGCGCGCGCTCGAAGGCGTGCTGCAGGGGATGACGGCGGCGGCACCGGAGTTTCGTGAGCTGCCGTACGTGGCGGTGAACGGGGGCGAGGCGATTCCGCGGGTGATGAACCTGGCGGAGGGGTATATGTCGGCGGCGGAGGGGATCTGGTCGCCGGAGAGCCTGGCGGCGTATGTGGGCGCGGCGCAGAGCCACGATCCGCTGCGGCTGGGCGAGGTGTTGCTGCTGCCGGTGGCGCTGAAGCTTGGGCAGCTGGAGTTTCTGCTGGACCGGGCGGACGAGGTGTTTGGGGCGGGAGCGCCGCGGCCGGTAAGCGAGCTGCCGCGGATCGAGCAGTCGCCGTTTTCGGCGCCGCTGCACAGTCTGCGGCGGCTGAACCAGTTTGAGTGGCCGGAGATTCTGGAGCCGCTGGTGCCATTCCAGACAGTGCTGCTGGCGGATCCGGCGGGCGCGTTCGGGCGGATGGAGGAGGAGACGCGGGACGCGTACCGGCTGCGGGTGGCGGAGCTGGCGTGCGACTCCGATGCGAGCGAGCTGCAGGTGGCGGAGAGGGCGCTGGCGCTGGCACATGCGGCGGCGATGCGGTCGAGCGGGGCCTCGCACGGGGATCCGCGGTTGCAGCGGCGGCTGTCGCATGTGGGGTACTACCTGTTTGAGCAGGGCTTCAAGGCGCTGGCGCAGGAGATCGGCTATCATCCGCCGCTGGTGGAGCGGGTGCGCGGGCTGATTCTGGCGAATAATGAGGAGTTTTATATCCTTGGGATTTTTACGATGTCGGTGCTGCTGATCGTGGCGTTTATCGCGCCGCTGGTGCCGCACCATACGTTCGCGCTGGTGATTGCGACGCTGTTTCTGGCGCTGCTGCCGGCGACGCAGGGCGCGGCCGACCTGGTGAACAATATCGTAACGGCGGGGCTGCATCCGCGCGCGCTGCCGAAGCTGGACTTGACGGACGGCATACCGGCGGAGGAGGCGACGCTGGTGGTGGTGCCGACGCTGCTGCTGGCGGAGGGGCAGGTTCGCGAGATGTTCGAGGACCTGGAGGCGCGGTATCTCTCGAACGAGGATCCGCACCTGCACTTCGGTCTGCTGACGGATCTGCCGGACTCGCTGGCGCGGCCGGAGCCGGAGGATCGCAATGCGCTGGTGGAGCTGGCGCTGCGGCTGACGAACGATCTGAACCACAAGTACGCGCAGGGACGCGGCGGAAAGTTTCTACTGCTGCATCGGCACAGAACGTTTAATGCGCGGCAGGGCGCGTGGATGGGATGGGAGCGCAAGCGCGGCAAGCTGCTGGACCTGAACAAGTTCATCCTCGGCGACTTCGACAGCTTTCCGGTGAAGGGCGGGCCGGTGGAGGTGCTGCGCAGTGTGCGGTACGTGATTACGCTCGACTCCGATACGCAGCTGCCGCGTGGGACGGCGTCGCGGATGATCGGGACGATGGCGCACCCGCTGAACCAGGCGATCGTCGATCCGAAGCTGCGAATTGTGACGCTGGGATACGGGATTCTGCAGCCGAGGGTGGGCGTGAGTGTGTCGTCGGCGGCGCGGTCGCGGCTGGCGGCGCTCTACTCGGGAGAGACGGGCTTTGATATTTACACGCGGGCGGTATCCGATGTGTATCAGGATTTGTTTGGCGAGGGGATTTTTACCGGCAAGGGGATTTATGAAGTTTCGATTCTGCACCAGGTGCTGGACCGCCGGTTTCCGCGAAACTCGCTGCTCTCGCACGACCTGATTGAAGGGGCGTACGCGAGGGCCGGGCTGGTGACGGACATTGAGGTGATCGACGATTATCCGTCGCACCACTCGGCGCACACGCGGCGCAAGCACCGGTGGGTACGGGGCGACTGGCAGATTGTGCAATGGCTGTTTGGGCGGGTGCCGGATGAGTCTGGCAGGCAGGTGGAGAACCCGATCAGCACGGTCTCGCGATGGAAGATTTTTGATAATCTGCGGCGATCGCTGGTGGAGCCGGTGACGTTTCTGCTGCTGGTGTGCGGGTGGATCTTTCTGCCGGGCGGGCCACTCTACTGGACGCTGGTGACGCTGACGCTGCTGTTTCTGCCGATGCTGGTGCAGCTGGCGTTCAATCTGGGACGGGCGGCGGTGAAGCTCTCGGCGACGGCGGCGCTGGGCGGGTTGACGACGTTCGGCACGTCGATGTTCTTTGCGTTGCTGAACCTGGTGTTTCTGCCGCACCAGATGCTGCTCTCGGTGGATGCGATCGTGCGCTCGCTGGTGCGGCGATTTGTAACCGGAAAGAGGCTGCTGGAGTGGGAGACGGCGGCGCAGAGCGAGGCGGGACGGAAGAAGACATCGCTCGACCGGTATCTGCAGCTTTCGCCAGTGCTGTCGCTGGCGGTCGCGCTGCTGCTATTTGTAACCCATCATGTTCCTGCGCTGATCGTGGCTTCGCCGATCCTGCTGCTGTGGGCGGTGGCGCCGCTGGTTGCGGCATGGCTGAATGCCTCGCCGACGCGCGAGCTGGGGCCGCTTTCGGAGGCGGACCAGAGATTTCTGGACGACCAGGCGCTCTCGGTGTGGCGGTATTTCTCGGACTTTGGCGGGGAGGAGAATCACTGGCTGATTCCGGACAACGTGGAGGAGAAGGATGTGTTCCAGGTGCGGAAGCTTTCGCCGACGAACCTGGGGATGCTCTTCAATGCGCGGCAGGCGGCGCTCGAGCTGGGGTTCCTGACGCTGCCGGAGTTTGCGCGGGCGACGCTGGGAACGCTGGCGACATATGAGCGGCTCGAGAAGCAGCGCGGGCATATCTACAACTGGTACGACATGGAGACGCTTGAGCCGATCTCGCCGAAGATTGTGTCGGCGGTGGATAGCGGCAACCTGGCCGCGTCGTTGTACTCGCTGCATGGCGGCGCGCTCGATCTGCTGAAGCGGCCGCTGCTCGAGCCGAGGGCGTTTGCGGCGCTGCACCGGCTGCTGGAGCCGGAGGCTGCAACGCTGCCGCAGGCGCTCACGGGCAGCGGGGCGGCGGGGCTGCGATCGGCGGTCGAGTGGCTGCTGGGGCTCTC
>CAXTJC010000192.1:0-6289 GCA_964244225.1 uncultured Acidobacteriaceae bacterium | reverse complement strand
GGCTACCGCGTGTGGATAGGTGTAGCGGCGCGCCGGGGCGATCAAAGGCTGCGCCCGCAGCACCTCGACCTCCCAGCTCCGTTCAAATCCGCCCTGCACCACCTGCGCCACACCGGACTCCTTTTGATTATTCGTTCTACGTTGTTCGTTGACCGTTGTACGTTCCTCGTTCTCCGTTGACCGATCTACATTGTTCGTTGTCGAGAGACACAAACCAGGAGGCATCTTCAACGAACAACGAACAACGGTCAACGGTCAACGAACAACGCCTGCCCGAAGTCCTCCAGCAGATCCTCGATCGCCTCGCAGCCCACACTCATGCGGATCAGGCCCTCTTCAACGGCGTCGTGCGCCCACCGTGCCCGCCGCTCGGCTGAGGTGGTAATGCCGCCGAAGCTGGTTGCATTTGTGAATAACTTTGTCTCCTGCAGAAAGCTCTCCGCCGCCTCGCCCGACCGCAGCGCAAAGCTGACCACCGGGCCGAAGCTCCGCATCTGCCGCGCCGCCGTCGCGTGCGATTCATGGCTCTTCAGCCCCGGGTAGCGCACGCCCGTCACCTCCGGCCGGCTCTCCAGCCACTGTGCAACGAGCAGCGCATTGGCCGTACAGCGCTCGAGACGCAGCGGCAGCGTTGCCAGCGAACGCGTTGCCAGCCATGCCTCCATCGGCCCCGGTCCGCCACCCGTAAGATTGCGCCACGCGAGCAGCTTCGCGTGCCAGGCCGCGTCGGTGACGGCAACATGGCCCATCAGCAGGTCGCTGTGCCCAGTCATCAGCTTGGTATCGGAGACGACGGAGAAGTCAGCCCCCAGTGCGAGCACGTTCTGTCCCATCGGCGTTGCCGTTGTGTTGTCGCAGGCGACCAGAGCGCCCGCCCTGTGCGCGCGCTCGCACAGCGCGGCGATGTCGCAGACCTCGAGCATAGGGTTGCTCGGCGACTCCAGCCATAGCAGCCGCGCGCCTTCAAGCAGCTCGTCCTGCAACTCGCCTGTCATCTGCGCGGATCGCACCGCGACACCCATCTCGCTGAAGTAGCTCTCGGCCAGCAGGCGCGCCGTGAAGTAGCCGCCCGCGGGCAGCACGATCGCATCGCCGGGCCGCAGCACCGAGCCGAAGACAGCCATCGTCGCCGCCATGCCCGACCCGAAGCACAGAGCGCGCGCCACGGCGCCATCCGGTAAACCGTCCCCCGTCTCGATCAGCGCCAGCACCCGTTCGAGCGATGTCCAGTTCGGCTGCTCATACCGCGCATAGCTGTACGCCGCCTCGTTGGTAGCCCCCGGCACATGAAACGGCGCCGCAAACACCGGCCCCTCGTGCAGCGGAGCCCCCGCCACAGCGGGTGTCACCATCGCCCGGAGAATCCTCGTCGCCTCCCGCATCCTTAGCCCTCCGGCTGTATCCGCACAGCACTCCGTCTCTCAGCACTCTGGCCCTTCGCAGCATACGTTCGCCGCCGCATCCGCATCCACTCGCCCCACCGCAGAACCGCGTAGATCGCCGGAACCCAGAACAGTGAGGCCCCCGCGGCAATCAGCGAGAGCACCGGAACATCCATCTGGTACGCCGCCAGATACACCAGCAGAAATCCCGGAAGGTTCAGCGCCGCCGTCAGCAGCCCGCACCGGCTCAGCACCACCTGCGACGTGAACACCGTCGTCATCTGCAGCGATACTGCGATCGGCAGCGTCAGCCACAGCGCCACCAGCAGACATCGCTTGCGGCTCTTCATCGCGAACGCCCATTTGCGATAGTTCGGTTTAGATGTCCTGCTGTCATCGCCCATGCTTTTGTCACCCGTAGATGCTCCCATCCCCCTGGTACCAGTGGCGCCTCCCGCCCCTCTTCGTCTACCAGGGTCATCATCGGCCGACTTTTATTTTGTTTGAGCACTGTACCGATCCGAGTCAGGGCCACGCCTGCAAGCAGCTTCGGCAGCCGTGCCTCCGCCCTGGCCATGAAGAGCAGTTCATAGTCCTCTCCGCCATGCAGCATCAGCGCCAGCGCCCGTTCAGGCCCCAGCCGCGCCGCCAGCGGATGCACCGGCAGCCGCGACGTCTCTACGCGCGCCGCAACCCCGGACTCCTCGCACAGATGGCCCAGATCGGTTGAAAGCCCATCGCTCACATCCAGGCACGCCGTTACGACCCCTGCACGTCGACCGAGCGCGGCGCCGGCCCCTAGCCGCGGCTCGGGAAAGCTCTGCGGCCCGCGCATGCGGCTCGGCCGTACTCCTGCCGCCGCGCGCGCCAGCATCGTCTCCAGCTCCGCCGCCGCTCCTCCCAGCGCGCCTGTCACCCAGATCCCGTCACCCGGCCTGGCCCCGGACCGAAGCAGCGCCCGCACCGGCTTCAACTGACCGACCAGCACGATGTCTGCCACGAAGTGTTCGCCCGGAGCCTCGCCCGTATCGCCTCCCGCAAGCGGCACGCCGAACCTCCGCGCCAGGACCTCAAACCCCCGCTGAAACCCGCTTAACCAGCGCCGATCCTCCGCTGTTTTGAAGGTATTTCGCGGCAGCGCAAGCGAGAGAAAGGCAGCCAGAGGCTCCGCCCCGCCCATCGCCGCCAGGTCACTCAACCCGCGCGCCAGGCAGCGATGGCCGGCCGATTCAGCACTATGGGACTCCCGGCGAAAGTGCCGATTCTCCATAAACAGGTCCGTTGTAACGGCCGCCCGCCACCCTGCGCGAACGCGCAGCAAGGCGCAGTCGTCTCCTATGCCCAGATCGAGCCCGCGCCGGTTCCGAGAGGGGAAGCGCTTGCGTAAGTCTTTGATAAAGCTGAGTTCTCCGGGGGAGCTCATCGCGCCTTTCAGCATACGCCTGCACGTTCGGCGTCCAATTCCTTACGCAAGACGGGCGGAAGATCTCCTCCCACAAACGTTGCAATCCCCTACACAGTCCATTAAGCTAGGCTAAGCATCGCCCCAAGGAATGCGCGTTCGCGAATCGCATTTGGGTTCGTCTAAACGCACGCCTCCTTAGAGCCGGCTTCGCACGCGGACAAACTTTGGGCACCACGAGCAGTGATTGAGCTTCAACAAACGGTACTACATCATGTTCGTCAGCCGTGAGTCCGACGGCAGCCTGACCAAGGTTCCGATTCCCCTGCATTATGCGTACGTGGTCGCCGCAGCCGCCGTTGTCGGTATCTTCACTGTGACCGGTCTGGCCGGGTCGTACTCCCGCATGCTGATTAAGACGGCGCACTTCAACCAGTTACGCCAGGATCACAACAACCTGCAGCGCGACTACGCCCACCTTGAGCATGCAGCCCACGAGCGCGACGTGCAGGTCGCAAGTCTCGGCACGCTAGCAACAGAGGTCTCGGCCTTATACGGCATGACCGCCAGCAAACTTTCGGGGCCGGCCGGGCGGGTGTCGGAGCTGGCGCACCGCGGCAGGAAGGCCGATGTCGCCGCCATTGCCAATGCTCCGCTGACCACGGAATCGAACGTTGCGTCCGATGCCGGCTTCTACAAGTCCATCGACACCTTCAACGCACTCCGCTCAAACGCGTTCAATGGATCTGCAGCCCGCTTTCTCGCTACGCCCGCGTCCACCGGCTTTGGCATGGGAACGAGCCTGAATCGGGTTCCAGGGGTGGACACCGTGTTTGACGCCTCGGCTGCACCCAGCCTGTGGCCAGTGATGGGAGCGATTACCTCCGGATTCGGACAGCGCGTCGATCCTGTGCTCGGCACGGGCGAGGGCGAGTTTCACAAGGGAATAGACATTGCCGCGCCGCTGGGCACGCCCATCCGAGCGACAGCCAATGGAGTCGTGATCTCAGCCGGCCTTGCCAACGGCTACGGCCGTGAGATTGTCATCGACCACGGTCATGGATTGAAGACGCTTTACGGGCATATGTCCGGCTTCAACGTGCTTGCCGGGCAGACGGTTTTTACGGGACAGATCATTGGGTACGTGGGGCACAGTGGCCGCACAACCGGCAATCATGTGCACTATGAGGTTAAAATCCACGATCTTTCAGTAAACCCGCACAAGTACCTGCGGATGACGATCGCCGGCCTGGGCGGAAGCGCAGACAAAGGCCTGTAGCCCGGATATTGAGTCAAGAAAGGGCAGGAGCCTCGCTTCTGCCCTTTCTTGTGCCGGCAGCCTGCGTCCAACCTCCGTATGCGAACCCTCACGCTGGAAGAGCACTTTGTCACCAGAGACTTTCTCGACGCGGCCCGTCCTTCCTTAGGCGGCGCGGCCCAGGCCAGGCAGCTGCAGGAGCAGCTACTTGACCTAGGTGCAGGGCGGCTGGCGGCGATGGATGAGGCCGGCATCGATCTCCAGGTGCTCTCGCTGGCTGCGATCGGGTTTGACGCTCTACCGGCCTCAACCGCAACGTCTCTCGCGCATAACATCAACGAGGAGTTGGCAGCCGCGATACAGGCGAATCCAAAGCGTCTGGCTGGCTTTGCCACTCTTGGCCTCAAGCAGCCGGAGCGGGCCGCGCAGGAGCTGGAACACTGCGTGACCAGGCTCGGCTTCAAAGGGGCGATGCTCGATGGCACGACCGACGGCCTGTTTCTCGACGATCCGCGCTTTACGCCGGTCTTTGAGGCCGCTGTCGCCCTGAAGACGCCGATCTATCTGCATCCGGCGGCGCCGCCAGAGGCAGTGCAAAAGGCCTACTTCAGCGGGCTGCCCGGAGAGCTTGGACATCTGCTCTCGATAGCGGGCTGGGGCTGGCATGCTGAGACGGGGCTGCATGTGTTGCGGCTGATCGTCTCCGGTCTCTTTGCGCGGCTGCCGGAGCTGCAGCTGATTATCGGCCATATGGGAGAGGGCTTGCCGTACGCGCTGGCCGGTTAAGCGGCATCCTCTCGCCCGCCGCGAAGCTGCCGCGCACGGTAGCGGACTATTTGAAGAGCAACGTCTCCATTACGACGAGTGGCTACTTCACGCCGGAGCCCTTTCGCTGCGCCCGGGAGGTCGTCGGCCTGGACCGCCTGATGTTTTCTATCGACTATCCGTTCAGCCCTAATACACGCGGCCGCGGCTTCTTAGAGACGCTGGCGAAGGAGCTGACGGAGGATGAGATGAAGGCGTTCGCGGCCGGACATGCGGAGCGGCTGCTCCAGCTGTAAATTTCGCCTTCGAACAATGAAAAAGGCAGCCGCTGTCGGCTGCCTCTTCTGAGTTCGAGCCCGGTACGGTCAGCGGCTGGCCACTGTCTTGCCTGTATTACCCGTGTAGCTGACGTGCCATACCGTCCTGGTACCGTCGTCGGTGACGAAGAGCGACCCGTCCTTGGCCACGGCAACACCCACCGGTCGGCCCCAGACCTTGCCGTCATCGGTAACGAAGCCGGTGAGGAAGTCTTCGTACTCGCCCGTCGCCTTGCCATTCTGCATCGGCACGCGGATGACCTCATAGCCGGCTCGCTTGGCCTTGTTCCAGGAGCCGTGCTCCGCCGCAAAGGCATCGCCCTTGAACTCGGTCGGGCACTGCGAGCCCTCGTAGAACTGCATCTCGAGCGAGGCGAAATGCGGTTGCAATAGAACGTCAGGAACGACGACCTTATCCTTCAACTCCGGGTGTTTGCCGGCGTGCCGCGGATCCTGATTTGATCCCATGTAGTACCACGGCCAGCCGTAAAAGCCATCTTCCTTGACCGACGTGATGTAGTCCGGAACGAGATTGTCGCCGAGCCGGTCACGCTCGTTGGTGGAGCACCAGAGCTGACCTGTGATCGGATTGATCGTTTCGCCGACACAGTTGCGAATGCCACTCGCGTAGATCTTCACGAACTTACCCTCGGGCAAGTACTCAAGCACGTCTGCCCGGTGGAACTCCTTCGGATTGTTGTCGGTATCGTCCACGTTTGAACCGGAGCCGACCGAGACGAACATACGTTTGCCATCCTGCGAGAACACCACATCGCGCGTCCAGTGGCCGCCGCCACGGAGTTGCGCGTAGCCGGGAAGGGTTGGAACGATCGTCTGTGCCGTGCCCGACGCCTTCAGGTCGCCTGCCTTGTAGGCGAAGCGAACGACCGACGTAGTGTTCGCGACGTAGATATACTTCGGATTCGCGGCAGGGTAGAAGTTGATGCCGAATGGATGATCGAGGCCTTCGGCGAAGGTTTCGGTGGTCTGCACCTTGCCGTCAGGACCAACTCCACGCAGCACCATTACCTTGCCGGCCTTGCTGTCGGCCAGGAAGATATCCCCATTAGGGGCGGTGCGGATCAGGCGTGGCTCCGTAAAGCCCTGGGCATAGCGCTCGACCTTGAAGCCGGCCGGGGCCTGCGGCCAAGCGCCATCAGGCTGT
>CAXTJC010000191.1:0-6298 GCA_964244225.1 uncultured Acidobacteriaceae bacterium | reverse complement strand
AACGTAGCCCCCGATGACAACAGCAATCCCGCTACCACCAGAACTCTTTGACGAATCTGAAAGGTATTCACCAGCGCAGCAAAGTAGGCCGCCCGGATCTCCGCAGCTAGCCAACATTTCAAACCATTTCTTGTTGAAGATCGGACAACATAGTCCCTCAGCAGTATTATGCTCCGGATGTGGGTAAGTACAACCCTAAGGATATTACTTAACTTTCGGTTGTACAGCAGCTACTCCCTCACCCGTCTTCCCCGCATCCCGCAAACGAACCCCCTCCACCCGAGCAAACACTAGCCCCGCCGGCACAATACTCAGCGACGTTACGCACAGCAGCATCGCCCCGCACGCCGTCGCCGCCTCTATCGGCGCGCCGAAGAACCCGCGCATCGCCGCCGCCGTTGCCGCAATCTGCGTAAACCAGCCCAGCCCCGGCAGCTGCAGCAGCGATCCGCCCAGGCTCGCCGCCATCAGAAGCATCGTCCGCGAAAAGCTAAGTGTGGCAAGCTCCGGCGTCTGCGCAAACGCATGCGCCGTCTGCCAGTACGCCCCGCCGATCATCAGCCACATAAAGAGCGAGATCGCCGCCGCCACCCCAAACTCCCGCACCGTCGAGATCGCCCGAAGCCCCGCCCGGAAATCCAGAATCTTCTCCGCCACCACCGCCGCAACCTTGGGCGACACCCGCGCCACGACCCGCGCAATCCACGCCGCCACCACCTCACCCCGCAGCCGGACGGCCACGGCGAAGGCTGCCAGGAACAGCGTTGCCGCCAGACTTCCCACACCCACCCGCACGAACCGGTCGCGGTGCGCGAGCCCGGCCGGCGTAAACGCGAGCGCGCTTGAAAACACCACCGCCGCCGCCCCCAGATCGAACATCCGCTCGACCGTATACACCGCCACCTGCGAGCTCACCGGCAGCCGCGTCCGCTGCGCCACCAGGTAAGGCCGCGCCAGGTCCGCCAGCCGCCCGAAGATCGCCACCGCCGTAAACCCGACAAACTGCGCCCCCAGCACCTCGCGCGCCCGCACCGGATTTGTCCTTTTTGTTGTCATCCCGTAGGGATCTGCTGTTCCAACTCCCTCACCTTCGGTCATCGGCCGGCAGAACTCCGCCCATCGCCACGCCCGCAGCCAATACGTCCCGTAGATCAAAGCCACACCCGCGGCGATATGCCACCACACCACTACCCGCAGCTCCGCCAGAAATGCTCGCCAGTCAAAATGCGCGCGGTGTAGTGCAAACCCGATCGAAACCACCGCCAGCAAAAAGATCGCGTACACCTTCAGCGAACTCTTCGTGGCAGCGGCTGTTGGTCCGCGTAAGCTTGCCCGGCGAACAGCCGTCTTTTCTGCTTCTGGTTCTCTTGTCGGCAACCCGTGCATCCCGTCCGCCACGGCTACTGCGGCCCGCGCGCGCTGGCCGTCGTCATCGCCGCCAGCTTGCGCCGGTTGAACTCGCGAATGACCCGCGCCACATACGCCCGCGTCTCGCGATACGGCGGCACGCCATGCCATCGGTCGACCGCACCCGGCCCCGCGTTGTACGCCGCCAGCGCCAGCGCCATGTCATCGTGATAGCGCACCAGCAGCCCGTCGAGATACGCCGCGCCACCATCCACATTCTGCCCGGGCTCAAACGCATTGGCCACACCCACCGCCGCCGCCGTCCCTGGCATCAGCTGCATCAGCCCGCGAGCCCCGGTGCGCGAGATCGCATGCGTCTGCCCGCCGCTCTCCGCCCGCACCACACTCGCCAGCAGATCCTCATCGATCCTATGCGCCACCCCGGCGTGCGCCAGCAACGGGTGCATCTCGTCCGCCGACATCGTTCGGCCGGACGCGCCCGCAGCCGCGGATCCCGCCAGCGCCGCCGCTGCGGCCGACCCAGCCAGCTTTCCCGCCCCGCTGCCTCGCTCTACGCTCATTGCCACCACCGGGTCCGCCGTCACCGCAATTGAGGCGACCGAGCCGGCCGCCACGTCCATGTACGCCGCCTCCGCAGCTCCTGCGGGCTCGGCCAGCAACAGCCGTATCCGGTCGCCTGCCGTCTCATGCCGCACGCAGTCCACGGTAAAGCCATTCACCAGCGTTACACGTTCCGCCGCCGCCAGCGGCAGGCAGCCAAGCCCGGCGAACGCCATCCATCCGACGATCTGCTTAATACGCGTACGCCGCATCGCCACCTCAGCAGCCTACCACCGCAGAACCAAGCTTCACCTCACCCGAACGGGGTCTCTCGCCCCCCAGAGTGAGCCTAAACCGCACTTGGAACCACCACTCCAGCCTCTACTCCGGCCTCGCGTTCAGGCAGAAAAGGCTCGATCGCCCGCGCCACGCCATCCTCATCGTTGCTCCGCGTGATCGCCCAGCCGCGCTCGTCAGCCATCGTCAGCAGCTCCACTGGAGCATTGGCCATCAGCACCGGATACCCCGCCACCTCCAGCATCGAAAGATCGTTCCAGTTGTCGCCGATCGCCATCACCTCGCTCATCGCGATCCCGCGCTCCTCCGCCAAGAGCCGCAGAGCCGCGCCCTTGCTCGCACCCGCCGGTAGAATGTCGACGATGCTTAGGTCCCGCTCCGGATACTCCGTCCGGTGCAGCGTAATCTCGACCTCGCCATCAACGGTAAGTCCGTCCGTGTCTGCCGCTTGCACTCCAGGCATAGACCGAAGCAGAGCCTCCGCCCGGCGCATCCGCTCCACCGTCCCGCACAGCATCATCTGGATCGTCTGACCGCGCTCCAGGCATCGTTCAATCGGCTTTACATGCTCGATGTAGGGCGCATTCGCAATCATCCATTTTTCGATACTCGCGTGCAGATCCGCAAGCTCTTCAACCACCAGCGCCCCTCGCTCATCCTCGCCATCCGGCCCCACGCAGTCGAAGGTCACCACCAGTGCATTGCGAAACTCGCCCAAGTGCGCAAACAGCCGCTCCGAGCTCTCCCGCGTCATCAGAGCCCGCCGAATCAAACGGCCGCCAAGCGTCCGCACCACCGCGCCATTCGAGCTGACCAGCAGGTTCGACTCCGGCAGCTCCAGCGCCCGCAGCTGCCGCATCGCATAGCTGTGCCGCCGCCCGGTCGCCACCACAAACTCAATGCCCGCCGCCTGCGCCGCCGCGAGTGCCTCCCGGTTCGCCGCACTCACCTGGCCGCCCGTTGCCAGCAGCGTTCCATCCATATCGACTGCAATCATTCGTACTGCCGCTTGCTCTGTCACTCGTAGTCTCACCTGTATATTCTCTCATCGGAAGTGCATAAATACTCGTAAGTAGATAAAAAGTAATGCAGTTACGGGAAATTCACTCGACAGCAACACGGTCTCTCGCCATACTGGAACAGAGCAGTGAAAGGCTTGTTTATGTTCCACAATCGCATCGCCTCCGATCTCCGCAAGCACTTCTCCACAGTCGGTCCATCGCCTTCCATCACCCAAACCCTGGCGTCCAAAGTCACCGATTCAACCGCATCGGCCGCACGGCTGGTCCTTCTGCCCTCCACCGGGGCCGCCTCCCTTGAGCCTCATTCCGCTCCTTCTTCTGCCGCTCGGGATCGCAGCCATCTTCCGGATCGCAGACCACTTCTGGAAGAGTTCGTCAGAGTCTCTTCGCATCGCGTCGCCGCCTTTCTCGCGGAAGCCGCTGTTCTGGTCCTAGTCCTCGGCATCCTGGACCGATTTCTCGCCAGCAACCGGTTTGAGCTGCACTGGGTCGGCGGTGCCTTCGTCATCAGCACCCTCCTGCTCGCATCGAGCATCGCGCTCGAACTCTCGGCGCGCCTCTGGCTCGCTCGCACCTAGCTGGCCCAGAGTTAGATATGCGTTCTAACGTCGCGTACCGGCGGCGACTTCGGTAGCATCGAGAGATGCCCCAGAACACCTCACAGATCGCCTATCTCGAGTGCTCCCGCTGCCGAAACCGCCTCTCCGCTGACGCCCCGCAGACTCTCTGCCCGATCGACGCCGGCGTCCTCTACGTGCGCTACGACATGGATCGGCTGCGCGCCACCGCCACGCGCGAAAACCCGGCCCGCTACGCCGCCCAGAGTACCGCGTCGCTCGGCATGTGGCGCTACCGTGACGTCCTGCCCAGCGTCACGCCCGTCACCCTCGGCGAGGGCTGGACGCCCCTGCTGCAGTCCCGTCGCTATCCCGGCCTGCTCATCAAGGAAGAAGGCGCGAACCCCACCGGCACCTTCAAGGCCCGCGGCCTCGCACTCGCCGTCACCATGGCGAAGCACTACGGCCTTCAGCACCTTGCCGTGCCCAGCGCCGGCAACGCCGCCGGTGCGCTCGCCGCCTACGCCGCCGCGGCCGGCATCGCCGCGCACCTCTTCATGCCGCAGGACGTCCCCTTCGCCAACTACCTCGAGGGCATCGTCTACGGCGCTGACGTCACCATGGTCGACGGCCTGATCTCCGATTGCGCCCGCCTCGTCGGCGAACACATCAAGCAGCAGAAGGCCGACGGCACCCCCGCGGCCGAGATCTGGTTCGACATCTCCACCCTCAAGGAGCCCTTCCGCGTCGAGGGCAAGAAGACCATGGGCTACGAGCTCGTCGAGCAGCTTGGCTGGCACTATCCGGACGCCGTCTTCTACCCCACCGGCGGCGGCGTCGGCCTGATCGGCATGTGGAAAGCCTTCGACGAGATGGAGGAGCTCGGCTGGATCGAGCGCGGCTCGAAGCGCCCGAAGATGTACGCGCTCCAGTCCACCGGCTGCGCCCCCATCGCCAAAGCCTTCGACGAGCACCAGCCCGCGAGCGAGTTCTTTCTGGGGGCCGACACCTTCGCCTCCGGTCTCCGCGTGCCCAAGCCCTACGGCGACAGCATCATCCTCGACATCGTCGCGCGCTCCGGCGGCAAAGCCATCGCCAGCAGCGACGCAGTCATCCTCGAAAGCATCCTGGACTGGGCCAAACACGAAGGCCTCTTCCTTTCACCCGAAGGCGCAGCCGCCACCGCAGCCTACGACCAGCTGCTCGCCAGCGGAGAGCTGAAGCCGGCCGACAAAGTCGTCCTCTTCAACACCGGAGCCGGCTTGAAATATACCGATATGACCGCCGACGCCATGCACCTCAAGCGCCCCGGCAGCGGCCCCAAGCTGCCCACCAGCCTGCCCGTCGGCGGCATTATCACGCCGATATAAGCGCTGACACGGCAAATCCGCGTAACTCTCTTTCGCTTGAAGAGGTAAAGAAAAATCTCGGCCTGGACGAATGAAGACGTCCTAGAATAATGTTTCCTTTGGGATAGAGGTATCATCTCGACCGGAGAGGGACAGCCTTATCGTCTCGCGTAGTGGAGAGACCCGCAGCTAGCTCGCAGCCGCTATACACCTTCAAGCATTTCGCCTTAAACAGGCGCGCCCGCATCAAACGCTTCGCTCGTTAGCCCCTCCCCATGCTCCTCCTGCGGCCTCGTCGTCAGCGTCACCGCCGCGAACAGAATCATCGCGCCACCCACCCAGGCCGTCGGCCCCAGCCGCTCACCCAACACCAATACACCCAGCAGACTTCCCATCAGCGGCTCGATATTCAGCAGAACGCCCGCCTGTGACGCCGGCACCTGCGTCATGCCCCAGTTCCACAGCAGCGTCGTCGTTGCCGTACACAGCACTCCACTCGCCGCCAGCGCACCCCACGCCCGCCATGAGACGTGCGCCACCGGCGGCACACCATGACCCAGCAGCACCCAGGGAATCAGCATCGCCGTGCCGCACAGCAGGCCATAGGCCGTCACGCCCAGGTGACTATGCCCGCGCATCAGCCGTTTGTTCAGCAGAATCCAGAACAGCGCGATTAGGCAGGAGAGCACCACCAGCAGATCGCCCTCAAGGGAACTCCCGCCCGAGCTGCCCGCGGCGGCATGCCCTCGCCCGCTGAGCGCAATCAGCGCCGCCCCGGCTGTGGAGACACCCATCGCAACCCATCCGATCGCGTCCAGCCGCTCATGCGCAAAAATCGTCGCACCCGCAGCCAGCACCACCGGCATGGTGCCGATCATCAGGGACGCATGGCTCACCGTCGTCAGCGAAAGCCCATAAAACTGCACCAGAAACTGCAGCGGCACGCCTAGGAACGACGCCACTGCCAGCAGACCCCACTCCCGCCGATTGAATCCCGGCCGATGCAGCACCAGCAGCGGCAGCAGCGGAATCATCGCAAACAGAAACCGGTACAGCACCATAAACGCCGACGACATCTCCGCCAACGCGATCTTGCCGAAGAAGAAGCCGCAGCCCCAGAAGCAGCTCGCCAGCGCACACGCCGCAAAGCCCCATCCCCGATGTC